>JAVXTN010000210.1:0-1509 GCA_036642635.1 Erysipelotrichaceae bacterium | reverse complement strand
AGTTCAATAATACTGCTGGTATTAAAGCATCTTATGAATTAAAGGATGATAATCTTACTACTACTATTGAAGTAGATTATACTAAAGCAGATCTTAAAAAACTATCTGAATTAGGTATTATAGAAACTAAAGCAGATGAAAAAGCTACATCTATAAGCTTTAGTGAAACTAAAGCAGGATTTGAAAAACAAGGCTTTACTTGTAAATAGTTAATATGGATGAACCTATGGTTCATCCTTTTTATTGCTTAATGTACAATTAAGAAACAAGTACATACTCATTTATGATATAATATTAACAATGAGGAGCGATACTATGAATAAAGGATATTTTATAACATTTGAAGGTAATGATGGTTGTGGAAAAACAACTATCTCTAAATTGGTATATGATAAATTAATAGAATTAGGATATGATGTAATTTTAACAAGAGAACCTGGTGGAATAGATATTGCAGAACAAATAAGAGATGTAATATTAAAGCCAGAAAATACAGCGATGGATGCTAAAACTGAAGCATTATTATATGCTGCTAGTAGAAGACAACATTTAGTAGAAAAAGTACTTCCAGCATTAGAAAAGAATAAGATCGTTCTATGTGATAGATTCATTGACTCTTCTTTAGCTTATCAAGGAGTAGGTCGTAATTTAGGCATTAAAGAAGTATTAAAAATGAATGAATTTGCTATAGAAGGTAATATGCCAATAGCTACTATCTTTTTAAAACTAAGTCCTGAACAAGGACTAGCAAGAATTGCATCACGACAGTTTAAAGATCGTTTAGATATAGAAAGTATAAACTTTCATCATCTAGTAGCTAAAGGATATGAAGAAGTAGTAGAAATGTTTCAAGATAGAATGCAAGTAGTTGATGCATCTTTAGAATTAAACCAAGTATATGAATCAGCACTAGCTGCAGTATTAAAGGTAATAGCTAATGTTTAAAGACATACTAAAGGTACAACAACCTATTGTATATAAAATTTTATTGAATGCATTAACTACTAATAAATTAGCTCATGCCTATTTATTTGAAGGAAGTAATGGAACTCCACTAATGGAAACAGCACTATTATTCGCACAAAGTCTAATCTGTTCAGAAACAGAAGGATATGCATGTGAAGAATGTGAAACATGTAAAAGACTAGTAGATGGAAATTACGCAGACCTACAAATAATTGATGGAACTACAGTATCAATTAAAAAGAAAGATATTATAAAGCTACAAGAACAATTTACTAAAACCGGAATCGAAAGCTATAATAAAAGAATCTATATTATAAAAGGAATAGATAATGCTACACCAGATGCTCTAAACTCATTATTAAAATTCTTAGAAGAACCCGGAGTAGATGTATTTGCACTACTATTAAGCAATAATGTAGAAAGAGTAATACCAACAATAGTATCAAGATGCCAAGTAATACACTTTAAAATATTAGCATTTGAAGATAACTATAGACTATGTAAAACTAAAATAGATAATAAATTAGATGCCTATTTAGGATC
>JAVXTN010000209.1:0-1556 GCA_036642635.1 Erysipelotrichaceae bacterium | reverse complement strand
AATCAATTCTTATTCTATTTCTTGTATATGTTCTACTATAATTGCTTTCATCATTATAGTATGTAATATTCTTTTCATTACAATAATTTTCTAATTCTTCTTTAGTATAACTTAGTAGAATTCTTTTTACTAATACTTTTTTTATTATAGCTTCTTCTTTAATACCATAGTATTTAACTATTCCATTTCTTTCTTTTTGGATCATATATGTTTCAATCAAATCATCTAAGTGATGAGCTACTAGCACACCGTGTGCTCGTGTCTTAGCTACAATTTCTTTAAAGAAATTGTAGCGTAGATCACGTGCAAACTCTTGGAAATTTCCTTCTGCATGTTCACTTACAATATGAACATAACAGGGAATATCCCTGAGTTTGCAGTAGCTCATCACTCCATCCATATCTCTATCTGCTGTTATTCTTTTTTTATAGTTTACATGTGCTACACTAATATTTAGTTTTAATTCATAAGCCATATTTAAAAGAGCCATACTATCGGCTCCTCCTGATACTGCTACTACCCATGTTTTATCTATAAAGTTATCAATATTACTATTAGTCATTTTATACCTCTGCATTGCTTAATTCTTACTAATTATAACACATGAATTATTATTTTACTAATGCTAATAGTATAGTTGATGCATCTTTTCTTTGTTTATTTTCTAATATATTTATAAATGTATTTATATCATTCTTCATCTTATATTCTTTTGTAGTTTTGATCCATTCTTCTACTTCATTAGCTTCTACTCCATCACTTATCATTAAGAAATAGTCATTAATTTTAATATCTACTATGTACATATCTAGTTGGATTTCATTTATAATGCCTACTGGTAATGAAGCTCCATCTATTTTAATTATCTTATTATCTCTTATTAAATAAGTAGGACAAGCAGCAGATTTACATATATATGCTTTTCCATTAATTTGGTCAAAACTTATTATATCTACTGTAGCATATTCATCACTATGTATTAACTTATTTATACACTTAATCGCTTGATCAATCGCGATATTACTTTGTATCATTCTTTGAAATATATTAGTTATACATCTACTAGTTTCATTAGCTATTAATGAATTACCCATCCCATCAGATATAATGCAAACAGCATATTGTTTATAATTAAATATGCTATAGTTATCTCCATTCTCTTGGTTATAATTCTTTAAAGAACTTCCACTAGTTTCAACTTTATATGGCATAACTGTTTTAAGTTTTAAACGATGAAAACTATTTCCTAAACTATTACCACTATCTTCTTCTATCATAAATTTATTATCTATTATATTCTCTAATAGTGGTATTAGATTATCTCTTATTTCACTTCTACTTATATTCTTTAAATTAATATTTAAAGTTATTATATTATTAGTCTCTTCATATTTAAATCTTGTAAATTCATAATGATAAGCTTTTAATACATTCATTAACTTATTTTCATTAGCTTGATAAATATATTCATTATTTCTTATAGTATAAGCACTATAACATAAAGCATCCACAGACATCCACGTCCGTCAATAGTAGCGCGCTTTCGTTTTTTTGAA
>JAVXTN010000208.1:0-1603 GCA_036642635.1 Erysipelotrichaceae bacterium | reverse complement strand
TAATAGTTGATAATGCTGAATTAACTAGTGAAGGCATTATATATTATTTAATAGAAAATACTAATACTAGTATAAAGGATTTAAAGATAGATATTATTGGTTATGGTAATTGTGGTAGAAGTATTCATCGTTGGTTAGAAGATTTAAATATTGAACATCGTATCATTAGAAGAAGTACTAGTAATAATGATGATCGTTTTATAAGTATATATGATTGGAAAAAACAAGGTAGTAATAATATAATAATTAATACTGCTGATTATGAAATTATAGATCATCAAATAATTGAAAACTTGAATAAAGCTCTCATAATAGATATCGCAACTAGATCTAACATAGATACTAAATATGCACTTCTAAAAAACCATAAAGTTGTTCAAGTAAGAGGGATACCCGCCATCTTTGCCTATAAAACTGCTGCAAAGATTATAAGTGATTACATTGAAAGGATAATAGGATATGAAAACTAAAATACTATGGGCAATTAGTGGTTCCTTTTGTAATTTAAAAAAGATTGTAGAAGAAATAAAGATATGTAGTTCTGTTTATGATATTACATGTATACTAAGTGATAATGTATATAATTTAGATACTAGGTTTTATAAACATAATGAACTAATAAAAGATATTGAAAATATTACTAAACATAAAGTAATGCATAAAATTACAGAAGTAGAAATGCTAGGACCTTCTAAGAAATATGCTATGTTAGTTATAGCACCGATGTCAGCTACGCAGCTAGCAAAATTAAATTATGGTATATATGATAATGCAATTACGCTAGCTGCTAAATCAATGTTAAGAAATAGTTATAATATTTTAATAGGGGTATCTAGTAATGATATATTAAGTATATCAGGTGTTAACTTTATGAGTCTTATTAGATTTAAAAATATATATACATTACCAATTTACCAAGATGATCCAATTAATAAACCTAATAGTGTAGTAAGTGATTTCAATAAACTATTAATCGCTATTGGCGAAACATTAGCATCTAAACAAATACAACCAGTTTTAGGAATATGTAGTTATGAGTAATTTTAAAGTTATAGTAGCTTTAATCACACCCTTTCATAGAGATCTAACAATAGATTATAAAGCACTATTAGACATTATAAATAGATTAATCTATGAAGGGGTGGACGGACTACTTGTATGTGGAACTACAGCTGAAGCACCAACATTAAGTGATGAAGAAAAAATTAACTTATTAGAATTTGTTATTAAAAATGTAGATAAGAAAATTAAAATATATTTTGGATGTGGAGATAATAATACTGAACATACATTAAAACTATGTAAAAGAGCGCAGAAATACCCAATAGAAGCACTACTACTAGTAACACCATATTATAATTTACCTAATGCTGATGGACTATATGAACATTATAATTATATAGCAAAAAGAACGATAGCTAATATAATCTTATATAATGTACCAAATAGAAGTAAAGTTAACCTAGAATACAATACTATAACTAAATTAATAGATAATAATAAAAATATAATAGCCATTAAACAAGCTTCTAATGATATAGAACTATTAGTTAAACTTAAAAAGGAATATCCTAAATTTGAAGTATATAGTGGTGAAGATGCT
>JAVXTN010000207.1:1356-1613 GCA_036642635.1 Erysipelotrichaceae bacterium | reverse complement strand
GTTTCCGTTTCACCATAAATCTTAGGAGTTATTATGCTCAATAATTATATTTAACCTAAGGTAGTAAAAAAGCACCTCTAGAGTGGGATCTAGAAGGTGCTTTTTTACATTTATTACTAGATTATATTAAGATAAAATATTATATACTAAGTTTATATAAGTTTAAATTACTTTGAGTATTTACAAATATTGACTTATAATTGGTAAGAATTTGTCAGTTATTCAATTGTAAGCGATTGTAATAATTTATTTCATTG
>JAVXTN010000207.1:0-1346 GCA_036642635.1 Erysipelotrichaceae bacterium | reverse complement strand
ACTTAATTAAAAGAAGGATATACTAATATATGGTTAAAATTTGAAGAGGTGTTTTATATGAATGAAAAGAGAAAAGTAGTATTAGTCGGTACAGGATTTGTTGGAATGAGCGCAGCTTATTCTTTATTAAACCAAGGTGGAATTGATGAATTAGTTCTAGTTGACCTTGACACAGAAAAAGCAATTGGAGAAGCTATGGATTTAAACCATGGTCTTGCATATGCTCCAGGTAATGTAACAATTAATGCTGGAAGCTATGATGATTGTAAAGATGCAGCAATGGTAATTATTACTGCAGGTGCAGCACAAAAAGAGGGTCAAACTCGTTTAGACCTAACAAAAATAAATACAAGAATTATGAAAGGTATTGTAGAAAGTATTATGAAATCAGGATTTGATGGAATAATGCTAATTGCAAGTAACCCAGTAGACTTAATGAGCTATGTAGCTTGGAAAGTATCTGGATTACCAAGAGAAAGAGTAATAGGATCAGGTACTACATTAGATACTGCTAGATTACGTTACTTAATGTCTAAATATTTAAATGTATCTACAAACAATATTCATGCCTATATCATGGGTGAACATGGAGATTCAAGCTTTGTACCTTGGACTCATAGTTATGTAGGATGTAAAAACTTATTAGAAATCTTAGATAGTAAGAATAAACCATTAAGTGATTTACATGAAATCTATTCACAAGTTCAACAAGCAGCTTATGAAATTATTTCAAGAAAAAGAGCCACATACTATGGTATTGGTTTAGCACTAGCACGTATAGTACATGCTATATTAGATGATGAAAATGTTATATTAACTGTATCTACTTATTTAGATGGAGAATATGGTCATGAAGGAATCTACATTGGAGTACCAGCTGTAGTTAATCGTGATGGAGTAAAAGAAATAATGGAATTAGACCTTAACAGCGTAGATAAAGCAAAATTTGATAACAGCTGTAAAGTATTAAACGAAACAATCGTTGATGAAATAGAAGAAATGATCAAATAAGATCAATCCTATACAACCCGATACAACCCTATAAAGTACTAAAGAGCCATCTAGTGGCTCTTTTTTTATATTATAAACTATTAACTTAATATAATCTTAACACCAAGTAACTATATACAAATACCTTCTTAATTTAAGGACTGCTATAATATTACAAGACAGAAAGAACTGTCTAAAGATTAAAGAATATAGGAGAAATTATATGGATGCAATAGTAGGATTTATAGGAGTGATAGCAATGCTATTACTAATATATTATGTAGTAATACTAATGAAGGGAGATAAACAATAATGCAAACAATTATACAATATATAGGATATCTAATAGTATTAGT
>JAVXTN010000206.1:0-1614 GCA_036642635.1 Erysipelotrichaceae bacterium | reverse complement strand
GATCAGTTTAAAAAACTATGTGTAATTGGTATTCAAGCTTCTTCTTTTAATGATATATTGAAAGAGTATTTAGTTTTACAAATGAATCTTTGGAATAAGAAGATAAAACGTATTAGTGTATTTATTCAAATTGTTGCTTATTCTTTTGTTGGTATTATGGTTATATTAATGTATCAGGTAATGTTATTACCTTTAAATATGATAGAAGAACTATAGGGAGGGGATTTTATGAAGAAGGGTTTTACTATTTTAGAAATGATTATTGTTTTATCGATTATTGCTTTATTATTTTTATTAACTTTACCTAATATTACGCAAAAAAATCAAATTATTAATCGTAAGGGTTGTGAAGCTTTAGTTGAGGTTGTTAATGGACAAATTTTATTATTTGAAGTTGAAACATTAGAACCACCTGCATCTATTGATGACTTAGTAGCTGGTGGTTATTTAAAAGAATCTCAAAAGCGTTGTCCTGATGGTCGAATGATTGAGATAAGTGATGGAGAAGCTAATGTTGAATAATAAAGGATTTACTTTAATTGAGATGATTTTAATATTAGCAATAGTCTGTATGTTAACTGCTATATTTAGTATTAAATTAACAAGTTATAATGCTGCCACTAATTTAGAAGTTGTTAAATTAAAACAAACTATTATTAAAAGTAAATTAGATTCTACTTATTTTGCTAAAAAGAATAATGTTTCTATTCAGGATAATCACATAGTGGTTAATCTTAAAGATGAGGCAATAAATAAGTTAAGTTGTAGAAATACTAAATTCAGTTATAATTTGCGTGGACATATTAATAAACCAGTAAAGTTAGAATGTAGTGGTTATAATAATTTATATAATTTTAATTTATCAATTGGAACTGGAATTTTATATGAATAAAAAGGGTTTTATACTTATAGAAACTATTATGCTGTTTTCTTTAGTATGTATATGTGTTAGTTGTTTAACGACACAAGTAAGTACTCATATTAAAGTAAATAAGTTGTTTAATGAACGATTATCTATAGACGAGGAGTTAATTAAAATTTATGAAGAATAAAGGCTTTACTATGATAGAGGTAATAATAAGTTTAGCTACTTTAAGTCTTATGATCATTTTATTAATTAAAAGTTTATCAATAATTAAGGTAATTAAAGTTGATGAATCATTAATATCTAATGAATTAGGAATTAACGAGATGCGTCTTATATATGCATATTCTAATGAACACGATATAGTTAATGATGAATATAACTTTAATTATCTAGATAAACCAATGTACTATTACCAAGATGAAAACAAATTAACTTTAACTCCCGGCTATCAAGTACTATTAACCAATATAGATAGCATTGAATTCAAAAAAACTAATAATTGTATATACATAGACTATTACTATAAAGATGAACTTAAACATGCTCTACTCGGTTGCTAAAAGGGAACGAGCAGAACAACCTGCGAGGGGGAGGGCGGGTGTTGCTAGTCTCTATGTAATAGCTATAACAAGCATTATTATCATATTTATTGGAGGACTAAATATATATAATTATAATATGTTAGTTATACTTAAAGATAAAAATAATAAAATATTAAGCGAAGTATATATAGTTAAACACGTATT
>JAVXTN010000205.1:0-1655 GCA_036642635.1 Erysipelotrichaceae bacterium | reverse complement strand
AGCATCTATAACTACCATATCTTTATCTTTTATATTAGTTATATTATTATAAATATTATTATATGCTATTATACATTTACTTGTTTTATTTAATTTATTATATAGTTCTTTTTCTTGTTTATCCATCTTATCGTTTATTACTAATATAGTTATATCACAGCGTTTTATTATATCTAATGTTCTATTAATTCTTAGATTATTTAATTGTGTATTGTCTTTATATCCTGCTGTATCTATTAGTGTACATGGTCCTATTCCTGGTATTTCTATAGCTTTAAATACAGGGTCTGTTGTTGTTCCTCGTATGTTTGATACTATAGCTATATCTTGTTTAACTATGGCGTTTATTAAGCTTGATTTGCCTGTATTTGGTTTACCAAATATTCCTATTTGTAATCTATTAGCTGTTGGTGTTGAATTCATATTATTACCTAGAAGCGAAAATCTCGCTTTCCTTCACTTTCTTCTTTTAGATATTTAATACATGTTTCTTTTGCTTTAGTATTTTGTATATTATGTATTTCTTTTTCTATCAGTTTATTTCCTTTAATTTTAGTATCTTCACTTGCATAATCTTCTAGATATTCTTTTAATGTTAATAGTGCATTTGGTTGACAGCAATTAGCTATTTGTCCACTTTTAACTAATTTCATAAATCGATCTCCAGTTCTTCCTTCTCTATAACATGCTGTACAAAAACTAGGTATAAATCCTTGTTCTAATAACCAATTTACTACTTCATCTAGACTTCTAGTATCTTCTACATCAAATTGTGCTGAATTGTCTTTTTCTTCTTCTTTTTTATAATATCCTCCAACACTAGTTTTAGATCCTCCACTTACTTGAGATATTCCTAATTGTAATACTTTTTCTCTAGTAGTTTGTGATTCTCTTGTAGATACTATCATTCCTGTATATGGTACTGCTATTCTTAATACTGCTACTATTTTAGCAAATACTTCATCATCTATTCCATCACTAAATGTATCCGGATCTATATCTTCTGCTGCCCTTATCCGTGGCACGGAAATAGTATGTGGCCCACATCCATTTGCTGCTTCTAAATGTTCTGCATGCATTAATAATCCTACAAAATCATATCTATATAAATTTAATCCAAATAGTACTCCTATTCCTACATCATCTATTCCTGCTTTCATTGCTCGATCCATTGCTTCTGTATGATAATCATAATTATGTTTAGGTCCTACTGGATGTAGTATTTCATAGTTTTTTTTATTATATGTTTCTTGAAATAATATGTATGTTCCTATTCCTGCTTCTTTTAATTTAGTATAGTTTTCTATTGTTGTTGCTGCTATATTAACGTTTACTCTTCTTATTGCTCCATTCTTATGTTTTATTGAATATATTGTTTTTATGCTTTCTAATATATATTCTATTGGGTTATTTATTGGGTCTTCTCCTGCTTCTAGTGCTAATCTTTTGTGTCCCATGTCTTGTAATGCTATTACTTCATTTTTAATTTCTTCTTGTGTTAGTTTTTTACGGCATATATGTTTATTTTGATGATGGTATGGACAGTATACACAGCCGTTTACACAGTAATTAGATAAGTATAATGGTGCAAACATTACAATTCTATTTCCATAGAATTGTTGTTTAATTTGTTTTGCTAATTCAAACATTTTATT
>JAVXTN010000204.1:0-1656 GCA_036642635.1 Erysipelotrichaceae bacterium | reverse complement strand
TTAGAACAGATTGTAGAAAAGGTTCCAGCACCATGTGGAGACCCTAATGCTCCTTTACAAGCATTAATCTTTGATAGTGTTTATGATCCTTATCGAGGTGTTATAGCTATGATTAGAATAAAAGAAGGTACTTTAAATGTGGGTGATAAAATTCGTTTTATGGCGAGTGGAGCTGAATATGAAGTATTAGAACTAGGAGTAAGAACACCTAAAGAATTAAGAAAAACTAAACTAGAATGTGGAGAAGTAGGCTGGTTAGCAGGTAGTATTAAATCTGTCAAAGAAGTTGGAGTAGGTGATACTATAACTTTAGTAGATAATCCTGCTAAAGAATTATTACAAGGTTATCGAGTAATGAATCCTATGGTATATTGTGGTTTATATCCAATAGATTCTAGTAAATATAATGATCTTAGAGAAGCTTTAGATAAACTACAATTAAATGATGCTTCACTTCAATATGATGCAGAAACTTCTCAAGCTCTAGGATTTGGTTTCCGTTGTGGATTCCTAGGACTCTTACACATGGATGTAGTGCAAGAAAGAATCGAACGTGAGTATAACATAGATTTAATCCTTACAGCTCCTAGTGTTGTATATCACGCCTTCTTAACTAGTGGTAAAGAACTAATGGTTGATAACCCATCTTTACTACCAGATGTACAAGAGATAGATCACATTGAAGAACCATATGTTAAAGCAAGTATTATGGCACCTAAAGAATATGTAGGACCTATAATGGAACTATGTCAAAAGAAACGTGGTACATATCTAGATATGGAATATATAGATGATATAAGAGTTAATATTATTTATGAATTACCTTTAGGAGAAATAGTATTTGATTTCTTTGATAAACTTAAATCTTATTCTAAAGGTTATGCCTCTTTTGATTATACTCTTATAGGTTATAAAACTAGTAAACTAGCTAAGATGGATATCCTTCTTAATATGGAAATAGTTGATGCTTTATCTATTATAGTTCATAAGGATTTTGCTTATGCTCGTGGTAAAGCTATATGTGAAAAGCTTAA
This sequence comes from Erysipelotrichaceae bacterium, assembly GCA_036642635.1. Lineage (GTDB taxonomy): Bacteria > Bacillota_I > Bacilli_A > Erysipelotrichales > Erysipelotrichaceae > JAVWHP01. The sequence goes on along the minus strand of JAVXTN010000204.1, from coordinate 622 downwards.
AACATTAATTCCTCGTCAACAATTCCAGATCCCAATTCAAGCAACTATTAATAGTAAGGTTGTAGCACGTTGTGATATATCATCTTTAAGAAAGAATGTTTTAGCTAAATGTTATGGTGGAGATATATCTCGTAAGAAGAAGTTATTAGAAAAACAAAAACAAGGTAAAAAGCGTATGAAGTCAGTAGGTTCTGTAGAAGTTCCTCAAGAAGCTTTTATGGCTGTATTATCTATGGATGATGAATAGTTACACTTTAGTGTGACTATTTTTTTCTATTTTTGTCGAATATCCCCATTATTATAAATATTTTGTTAAAATAACATTTGAGGTGTTTATATGAATTCATTAGCTATAAAATATAGTGAACAAAACTATTATACAAGAGAACAAGTACTAGGTGAGAACGAACATCTAGTAGGAGAACTAATTTGGCAAGAAGTATTAAATTATCGTTTAATCTTTACTTTTAATTATACTTTAAATAATCATCATTATATATTAGTAAGATGTCATTTATTTAATTCTTTATTATTAAATCTTAATGATAGTATATTATATACATCTAATTACTTATCTCCTATAATAATAGATAAAGATAATAATTATTTTAATAACCTAAGA
>JAVXTN010000203.1:0-1665 GCA_036642635.1 Erysipelotrichaceae bacterium | reverse complement strand
AAGTTTAATAAGTGGAGATAGTGTTGAGGTAACTAATGTACTAAAAATGCTTGAACTAAGTAAAGATACATTAACAAAAGAGGAAATAATATATCTAGCTGAAAAGTATATAAATAATATTCTAGTTTATAGATCAGTAGAAGCACTCGCTAAATCTAAGAATGTTGATATACCAAAGAAAACATTCATTATACAAACTGGTGAATTAGAAAAGTTAAAGGGTAAATTAATGAATACTATAAATGAGAATGAGAGTTCAAAGATAGATATGGATAAAATAGAGGATATCCTAAGTACTTATACAGAGATGGAGTACGAAAGAGATGAAAATTCATTATTAATCAAGAGAAGATAAGTTAACAAAAGTTAACATTATTTAAGTATAGGGCTTAGTAAAACTTAATATAAATAAAATGATAGCAGATGATAGCAGATTTCTATATAAATTGTTGAAAAATGTAGGTGATGAATTAATATAAGAACCTAATAAAACCTAATATAAAACAATATACAGAAGTACATTACAAAGCCTTACTTAATTTATACTACTTAATGCTACATTTATTTATTATCAACTAGTCAAAACTAGACTATAAATTCTAATAGTGAGCGTTCGTTAAAATAATGAACGTTCACTATTTCTATAAAGAGCGTTGCACACAAAAGGTAACGTTGTATACAAAAGTAACGGAGTACTATGTTAAGAAATGTTAAGGTCAAAGAGGATTATTACCCTAAGAAACCCTAAGAAACAAGCTAGATAACGAAATGTTATTGAGTTTATATTTTGTAACAAAGGGGAGCGTGATCTTAAGAGTCAATGCTAACAAATGCTAACATTGAAAAGTAATGTAGTACTAAATAAGCTTACTATTTAGGCTATAAGGAGTTAAAAGTATGAGAATAGATATTACATCACTACAACAGAATAAGCCTATTAAAATCAAGCAGAGCATAGGAGAAAAGAGTGTTTATGTAGTACTTAGTTATAGTCTAGTAGAAAAAGCTGTTTTAATTAATATAGTTGCAAATAGTTGCATTGATTCAATTAGTAACAAAAGTAAAACAATAGAGGTAGCATACCAAAAGACAGGGTTTGGATTTAAAAGGTTTTTCAAATGTCCCTATTGTGGAGCAAGGAGAAAGTATTTATATCCAGTAGATATTGGAGCGTTTGCCTATAGTAATTGTGTAGAACGTAATGTATATGCTTATAGGACTAATATATATGATAAAAGTATAGAGAATGTAATAAGATACAAAATACTAAGGTTACTAATGGGGCTAAAGATAGATATAGAAGAAATCACTACATCAAAAATAAATATGCTGAATCTTTTATCCAATATACCAAACAAGCCTAAATACATGAGAGAAAATAAGTATGAAACAATATGTAAGCAGATATATTTTTTAGAGTTTATTTATGGTGAGGTGCTAAATGGGAGAATGGATAAATTTAAAGCTAAAGAATTAAATGAAATGCTAGATAAAGACAATGTTAATTTTGTATATGAGAATTTTATTGTACCTAGATATTTCCCAAATGTAGAAAAAGAGCTTAAAGCATTAAATTAAAATTATTTCGCTAAATGAAAGTTTAGTTGCATAAATTATCAAGTTTAATATAGGTGTAATAATACTCTGTAAGTATTGATATATAAC
>JAVXTN010000202.1:0-1666 GCA_036642635.1 Erysipelotrichaceae bacterium | reverse complement strand
TCCTTTTTCTGTATCTAATATAGTTTGGTGTCCATTTAATATAAATTCCATACTTAATAGATATTCTGAATCGTCTAATATACTATTGTTATATAAATAGGCAGGATATCCTGTATGTACTTCATCTTTATCTACTGTATAGCCAAAGTAGTCTAATGATATGATTGCTTTTTTAATTGGTTGATTCTTTAGAGCTAGTTCTGTTATATTTTTAATGTCTTTTCCATAAGCTGCTGCCATTGATAGTTTGACTGATTTAACGTTTAGTTTATCATCTATATAGCTTGGTTGCATTGGTCTTGTCATACTTGATCCTGTTATAATTGTATCGTATTCTTCATTCTTTGCTATTCCTGCATTAAAGTAATAGTACATATCTTTTTCCATTGTATGTTTTAACATAGTATCTATAGGATGGTATTGTAGTTTAGGATCACTGATATATACAAATATAGCACATATTGTTAATAACAATATTGTTGTTATTAAACCGAAAATAAAGTATAGTTTATTTGTTATTTTCATATTATCACCTAGAATCTTTCATATAGGAATACGGCTGATTTACCGAATTCTAATATACACCAACATAATAAAAAGGAACATACTAATAGTCTTGATAGTTTAGGTTTCCATCCGCTTACTATTTGCGTAGTGTTTTTTGTAAATAGAGTTGCGAAGAAGATAGAAAGAATAAAGATAAGGATGAATCTAAATGTATAAGGTTCTAAAGAGTATTGGGTTATTATAAAAGTGATTTCTGGTAGTAATAATAATTTGAGTAGTTCATGATCTAGATTAAAGTTATTAAAACTAAAGATATTAGATATCATAGTATTAGCTACTTCTAGATTAGGGGATCTAAAGTATATCCATGCTAGGGTTACACAAATAAAGGTTATAGCCCACTTTATTATATGGGGTAATCTTTGGTAGGGGTTATCTATAAGTTTATCTATAACACTTAATATGCCATGGATTAGCCCCCATATAATAAAGGTGATGGCAGCTCCATGCCATAAACCACTAATTAAAAATACTATCATAATATTTATTAGAGTACGTGTTTTCCCTTTTCTATTCCCACCTAATGGGATATATAAATATCTAGTAAAGAAATTAGTTAAAGATATATGCCATCTATTCCAGAAATCACCAATACTAGTAGCTTTATAAGGAGAATTAAAGTTATGAGGATAATGAATATTAAACATCTTACCTAAACCTAAAGCTATATCACTATAACCACTGAAATCAAAGTATATTTGGAAAGAATATAATACTACAACAATAATAGTCATAGTAGTATTTAAAGAAGCATATTGAGCATAACCAGCATTAACAAGCTTAGCTAAAACATCAGCAATTAATATTTTTTTAGTAAATCCAACACTAAGTAAATATAAACCAGAAGACATATTTTCAAAGTTAATTTTATGATTACCAGGATTATTGAATTGTTCATCAAAATCTGGATATAACATAATAGGTCCTTGTACTATTTTAGGGAAAAAGGTAGTGAATACAGAAAAATCTAATAAATTAATATTAACTACCTTTTTCCGATAGATATCCATTAATAAAGCTATATATTGGAAAGTAAAAAAACTTATACCCATAGGTACAAATACATTCTTAAACATTATGTCTAAAGTAAATATATCAT
>JAVXTN010000201.1:0-1669 GCA_036642635.1 Erysipelotrichaceae bacterium | reverse complement strand
TAATAAAAGCTGTAGAAGATGCAAGCCATATTCACGGAGAAAGTGGTATGTCTGGCTATGAATTCAATGAACCAACAAGAAAGCTTCATGAAAAAAATGCAGTAGAAGCAATGAAAGAAGTTATATTAGGATCTAAAGAAAAAATGACATTAGTAGCTATAGGACCATTAACAAATATAGCATTATTACTTTCAACTTATCCAGAAGTTAAAGATAATATAGAAGAAGTTGTAATAATGGGAGGTTCATCAGGAAGAGGAAACCATACTCCAGCAGCTGAATACAATATTTATGCAGATCCTGAGGCGGCAAAGATGGTATTTGCAGAAGGGTTAAAGGTTGTTGTTTGCCCATTAGATGTAACATCAGTTTCAACATTAGATTTAGAAACTATAAATACGTTAAAAGATATGGGTAAAGTAGGAGAAATGTTTTATTCGTTATTTAGTCACTACAGAGGTGGAAGTGTTTCAAGAGGTGGTTTAAAGATGCATGACTTAACTACAATTGCGTATCTTAATAAACCAGAATTATTTGAAACAGTAGATACATTTATTGATATAGAAACAGGTTCAACATATACAGATGGATTTATGGTTGTTGACCTTAATGGAAGATATAAAAGAGAAGCAAACGCTACTTTCTGTAAGACAATAAATGTAGAAGAGTTTAGAAAATGGTTATTAAATATATTTAATAATATTAATCTATAGGGGGAAATAAATATGTTAGAAATTATAATATCATTAATTATTGTTTTATTTGTTGCATATCTAATTTATAAAAAATATAATGCAACAATCGCATTAGCTATAGGAGGACTAGGACTACTTTTTGCATCAGTAGCATTAGGTCATCCTATATTATCTCCAGAAGAAACTACAGGAGTTATGTGGTTAGATCCATTTAAAAAGGTAGAATTATCTTTCTTAAAGAATCTTGGAAACATTGGATTAACAATTATGACTTTATTTGGATTTTCTAGTTATATGAATTTAATTGGAGCAAATGAAGTTACAGTAAAAATTATGACTAAACCATTAAACAAAATTAAATCAAAATATATTCTAGTGCCAGTAATATTTTTACTTGGAAACTTATTATCACTAGTAGTTCCTAGTGCATCTAGTTTAGCAGTATTACTTATGGCAACATTATATCCTGTATTAACAAATGTTGGCGTAACACCATTAACAGCAGGAGCTGTAATTGCAACTACAGCTACAATAATGCCAACTCCACTTGGAGCAGACAATGTTTTAGCAGCTCAAACTTTTGGAATGAACATTATGGATTATGTTATACAACATGCTAAAGTTTCAATACCAGCTTTAATAGTTATGGCAATAGCTCACTACTTCTGGCAAATGTATCTTGATAAAAAAGAAAAACATAATACTGAATCAAAAATTGATGAAAGTAAATTAGCTAAACTAAACAAAGATTTACCACCTAAGTATTATGCTATATTACCAATATTACCATTAATATTAGTATTAGTATTTAACCTTGTAATTAAAGGAGTAAATCTTGGTCTAGTAAGTATTGCAATTATATCTTTAATAGTATCAGTAGTTATAGAATTAGTAAGAAGAAGAGACGTTTCAGCTGTTCTAAATGATATTAACGAGTTCTTTAAAGGAATGGGAAGCGGATTATCTATGGTTGT
>JAVXTN010000200.1:0-1694 GCA_036642635.1 Erysipelotrichaceae bacterium | reverse complement strand
CTTATAAATATTAAAAAGAAATATAATCAACAAGAAGTACTAAAAGGAATTAATTTAGAATTTAATAAAGATAAAATATATGTTATTAAAGGAGTAAGTGGTTGTGGTAAAACAACGTTACTTAACTTAATTGGATGTCTTGATAATGACTATAGTGGAGATTATGAATATGAAGGTAATAAAGTAAAAGAACTAAATAGTAAACAAACTAATTCTATTAAAAGTCAAATAGGTTATGTATTCCAAAGTAGTTTATTATTAGGTAACCTATCCGTAATGGATAATCTGTATTTTATAGGTGCTGATAAAATAGAGATAGAAAGTCTAGCAAAGAAACTAGAAATTGAACAACTCTTAAATAAGATGCCAGATCAATTAAGTAATGGAGAAAGACAAAGAATTTCAATTGCTAGAGCTTTATTATTAGATACTAAAGTGCTATTATGCGATGAACCTACAGCTGCACTAGATGCTAAAAGATCTAATGAAATAGTTAAATTATTAGATATAGCTAAAGATGGAAGATGTGTAATTGTTTCAACTCATGAAGACTGCTTTGATCAAATAGCAGACCAAGTAATAAATATAGATTATGGAGAAATAAATAATAATAAGATAATTGAACCAAGCATAAATAAAAAAGAAATCGCTAAATTTAAACCAAATAATATGCTAAAATTAGATATTAAATATGCTTTAAAAAAAGTAGGCAAACCTAATATATTATCTAGCATATGCTTTCTAGTTATATTCTTATTGATTTTCTTAGGTGCTGGAATAAGACTACATTTTTCTGATAGCTACATATTAAGAGAAGAGAATAAATATCCATCAGATATATTTAGAGTTAGTAATGATAGTTTAAAAAAACTAAGCTACTATGATCAAATAGTATTCATAAATAATTATCAAAAAGTTATCGATAACACCTTTATATTTAATAGATTACCTACAGAATGTGATACTTTTAGAATACCAGAAGCAATAGAATATGGCACATATCCAAGTAAAACTAATGAAGTAATAGTTAATCAACAATATATAGAAAGAAAATACAAAGACACTAATTATGCAAACTATATAAATAAGGAGATTAGCTTAGAAGGTATTGATGAACCACTAATTATAAGTGCTATATTAAAAGAATATAGTGAAGAATACTTAAATGCTATAGGAGGTTATGATAATACAGAATTAGGTCGAAATCCTTTTATAGCAATTGATGAAAAAGTACTAAGTAAGTATATAGAAGCTGATCCTATTAAAGACATTAATCGAAGCTATTATCCTAATATGAAAGAACACAAATATGAAATAAGTGAACTAACAAATGGTAATAGAGGATGGGAATTTAAATTAGAAGAAAAGATGCAAACTATTAATATGTTTCTAAACATCTTCTTTATTAATGTTATAATTATAATGCTTATAGTTTTTGTATTCCTATCTAATATGATAAATCTAGAACTATTTTATCGAAGAAAAGAAATAGGATACCTGCAAGTATTTAATGTAAGTAAAAATAGAATAAAAAGAATATTAGTATTTGAACATTTAGGTAAAATTGTAATACCACTAATATTAAGTATTATAATTAATATAGTTATATCACTTATAATTAAAAGTAATTTTAATCTATCAATAGCACTAACTCCATTAGAATACTTATTAATAATAAGTATAATAATAGTTTA
>JAVXTN010000199.1:0-1717 GCA_036642635.1 Erysipelotrichaceae bacterium | reverse complement strand
CACTAAATGATATTTATAATGTAATATTAAAGAGTATAGATGACAGACCTTCTGGTGAAGAACCTAAAGAAGAACCAGTTGATAGGGGAAGTTATAGTAGATATAATCAAGATTATGTTGTTATGAAATTAAGTAGAAAGCCTATAACAAAAGATGAAAGAATGGAATATGTTGCTGATATAGACAGTCATTTACAACAATTTATGGTAAATGGTGAACTAGACCAAAGTAAAGTCGATGAAAGAACAAAAGAGTTATGTTTAGACTTTAATGCAACTGCAGTTTACAATCTTTTAGTTAATGTATTTTCTGCTAAGTGTAACAGTGTAGTTGATAGATTGGATTATATAAATAATCTATATTACTTGTTTAAAATAAATAAGTTTTATTTTGATACAATAATATATGCTATAAGAGCATTATCATTCCAGAATATTGGAATAATGAGAAACTATGAGGAGAAACTTTTAACTAATGGTAATTCTCCTTATTACGGAAAGATAAAGAGGAGGGTTTACGATGCTAGATAGGGAATACTTTATGGATGTAATAAAAGATAGACTAATACGTAAAATTCGTATGGAAGTAGGTAAACATCCTAGTAGTAAGTTTATAATAGTATTAAACGGAAAACTCCTAAAGAATGAAGTAACAGTAGATGGAAGTCTTAGGAATAATATAGTTTCTGCTAGATTTAATGAAGATGGTGTAGATACTAAATTTGGATTTGATATGATTTATTTCAAGAGTGTAAATAAGCATTCATTTGTAGTTGTTAATGAAATGTTAGACGTCATTGCTAGTAAGCTTATGGTTGGAGATAACTATGGAGTAGATATTGGAAACTGTCTAAACTACACAGATTTTGAACTAGCTTCAGATGATAACCTAAAGATGATATTTATAAATAGTGCTGAGTATTTGAAAGTTAAGGAATTAGTTACTGCGCCATCAGTATTTAAGTCATTATCACTTAAGCCAGATAGTGTAAACCTAGAAGCTAGGATAGAGAAGTTGGAAGGTGAAGCATTTACTTATAGAACTTCTATAATAAATAAAGAGTCAACATTTAGAGTTGAATTATCTGATGATAATGATAATAAGACTATAAGTACTGCAACAATAACTCCAGAAGATAAACAAACTTTAAGCAGATTTTTCTTAGAGACTTGTTACGCTAACTATATAGAAATAGGAGCTATGTTGGAAAAGAGATTAAAAGAGTTTAGAAATAATGAGCAATTATTATTTTATAATTCATTATGTTTAGATTTAGGAAAATCTGGTGCCAGCTTATATACATATGTGCCAGCTTTCCTAACAAATGTTCATATATTTAATCCATTCTTAGATTTTGGTTTAAATAGATTAATTATTATGAAAAATCCAGAGTATTATTTAATAGATGATAACTATGTGAAAGTAGGGACAGTATTAGTTAGATATTTAACACAACTAGAAATAAATAAATGGTTTAATCATAAGAACTTTACTGGATTTACTTGGAAAATGTTTAATGAATTATTGATAGATTATTTAAATGGTAGAAATAAATTTGTTTATATGTTAACTGAAGCAAGAACAAGAAGAACTAGAACAGGTGCAATTCCAGATGTAATAGATGGCAGAGAAACTATAATTAGCGACCATCAATGGGAATCACTTGCAGACCATATTAAGTTGCTTTATGAAGAAATGCCATTAAAGAATTTAATTG
>JAVXTN010000198.1:0-1720 GCA_036642635.1 Erysipelotrichaceae bacterium | reverse complement strand
CCTACTAATAAAGAAGGAACTAACCTAGTAAACCAAATATCGATAGCACTAATAGTATAACTAAGAGTTAAAGTACTATAAAAGAAAGAAAATAAAGTAATAAGAATTAATAGAAGTTTTTTCAAACAATCACCAATATATTATATATATATAATTATGTATATATGCAAGAAGGAGAAAATAAAATGAACTTAGAACTAAATTTAGAAGCTTATATTAAAGCAGAAACAGAATGGACTAACCTAGTAAAAACATTAGAAGAAATATGTAAGAATAATGAAATAGAATTAAAAAATTATGATGACTATATAAATATTAAACTATGTGAAGAAGGATACGTAGAAGTAACCTATGAACATCCGTACATTAATATAGTAGCCCAAAGTAACGCAGCAGGACCAGGATACTTTGCCTATGTAGCAACACTATATGATGCCATAATTAAAAGTAATGACGAAATAAGCTTTAGTGTACACGATGACACAAACTACTTTAAAGGAAGAAACTATAGTACACTATGCCACAATCTAAATAAATGGCTAAAAGAACTACTAGACCAATCAATAGAACTAAATGAAAAAGGATATAAAGGACTAGCACTATTCTGGCCAGACAATTACTATCTACCAAAAGAAAAAGAAGGATATATAGTAACACCAACAGGATACCTAAACATAGAAGAAATTAAAACAAAACCAATAGAAGAAATAGCAAACAAAGTATTTATATGGAACCATATAAAAAAAGATGAAAACTACTATATAAACAATGCAATAAGACTAATAACATGTGATTGTTATTTTGATGCATCATTATTTAATGAACAAGCTAATCTTAATGCAACAAGAATACTATACTATATAGAAAAAGCATATTCATTAAATAATGATATAGCTATACCTTATGAAATATATAAATTATTATGTAATACACTATCTATAGAACCACTAATCCTACAAGCAACTGAACTTAGTGAAATAACAAGCTACCGTTTAACAAATATAAACTACCAATATGATAATTGGATAATAAACGCAGAAGGAAAATGTGAAATAGACTATGATGATAATACAATGATATTAACATCACCAATCAGTATAACCAATAATAAATGGCAATACACAATGTACTTTAATGGCTATCGCTTCAAAGAAGCCATAGCTAATACAGTATTAGAAAAGATTGGAGAAGAAATAGAAAATAAGAAATATGAAAAAGAAGAATATACTATACACTATAGTATATCTATAATAAAAGATATGGTAAAAGACTATTGTTGTCTACAAGCCCAAATTATTAATAAAGAAGATCTATTGATGGTTAATATAAACTTTGATAATATAGAAGATAAAGATAATTATATAAAATTAATAGAAGCAATAAGCATAAGTAATATTAAGAATGAAGAATTACTTCATTAAGGACGGAAATAATTATGATGAATTTTATAATTAAAAAAAGAATAAAAAATTATGAAGACATTAAAAGTGCTAAAGTAAGAGAAGAATATGGAAAACTTACAAGTACAATAGGTATTACAATAAATATTATATTATTTATAATGAAAGTAATCGTAGGAACTATATTTAATAGTGTAGCAATGGTAGCAGATGCAATTAATAACTTATCAGATGCAGGTAGTTCTATAATATCATTCTTTTCTTTTAAATTAAGTAGTAAACCAGCAGATCGTGAACATCCTTTTGGACATGAAAGATAT
>JAVXTN010000197.1:0-1738 GCA_036642635.1 Erysipelotrichaceae bacterium | reverse complement strand
ATACTTTTAACTATTTCATTAGCTATATCTTTTAAATTCATTAAATTATTATTTATTCTTTTACTCATCGGTACATAATATAATTTATTATTTATCATTTTCATATAATAAATAGTTATATTACTTGTATCATGTATATATTTATTACTTAATTCAAAATTATTAATTCCTATTCTTTTATCTATTTTATCTGCTATAGGAGTTCCATTCTTAAACATTGTTAGTTGTTTATCATTAACATATAGTCTAATACTGTTTATTTCTTTAAATTGTAGACATCCATAGCTTAGTGCTTCTAATACTTTTAGTTCATTTTCTTTATTTATTTCTAATAGTTTATCATTAAAATATAAGTTAGCTATTCCTTCTGTAATATTTACTTTTAATAGTTCTGTATCACTATTTAAGATTGCATGAAAACTAGAGTCTGAAAAATTAGACATCTTCTTGATCATTAGTTTTAGTTTATCTTCTGTTTTTAAATTTAAATCTATTTTAATATTTAAAGGTACTAAAAGATTATCGTTATCTAATTCGTATATAAACATATTATCTTTAGGTATTGCTACTACATTACTTGTAGGGTTTGGTAGTACTTTAATACTTATATATAGTACTAAGCATATTAGTCCTAGAATTAGTGACATTTCTTTTTTTAATGTTATTTTCATATTACACCTCAATAATTAATATGTTTATATTATTAAAAAAAGAATAGTATTATATATTTTTATCTTACTACTACTGCATAAGAGTTTAATGTGTAGTAGCTTTGGTTGAATAAATTATAGTTAATCCAGTTTTGTCCAAATGCTGGATCGTTTATTAGGTATTGGTTAGTGTTATCATCATATCCTATTATTAATATCACGTGTAAATTTAGTACTTGTTTTCCATATGGTGTATTTACATATATAGGTGTAAAATAACCTGTTACGCAGTATGCTATTACTGGATTACCTGCTTTTATTTCAGTTCTTATTTGTTCTGGTGTTGCTCCACTAAAGTCTGTTACATTACCGTATTTTGCTCCATAGTTTGCTAATGGTTTTGGATTTATAGTATGTGGTTGATTTTCTGGTTTTACATCATATTGTGAATGTATAAAGCCAAATTCAGGATTATCAGAGGTTGGCATTCCATCTATAAAACTATGATAACTTATGTTAGTGGCATTACCTTTGTATTGTAATGCCATTAGAAGTGATGCTGCTTCACATCCTTGAGGAGCACCATTAGCCATTTGATTTATAAAAGGTACTCTTAGTTTTACTACATTTTCATTATATTTTTTAATTCTTATGGCTTCTGCTTTATCACGTTCTATGATCAAACTAGGTACATCTTTAATCTTATTACTTAAATCTTCTTTAAGTTTAGTATTCTTTACTAAATTTATGGCTGCTAATGCTGCTTCATAATCAGCATTACTTGCATCACTAGTTATAGTACCGCTATCATTAAATAATGTAGATACACTAGTATTAGCAGCTATGTAGTTATCAAATTGTTTGATAACTACATTAGCTCTTTTATTTAGTTCTACTTTACAATTACTATTAGCTTCAATAGCTGTCTTTACTTGTCTTTTAATTTCTTTTACATTCTTACTCTGAATGTAATCTATTATTACTCCATCTTTAAGCCATGAGTTAATACTAGTATTAACTCTAAATAATTTTTTAATGGAATCTATTTCTACCATAAATTTATTCCTTGTTGTTTCATCTTCTATAAT
>JAVXTN010000196.1:0-1742 GCA_036642635.1 Erysipelotrichaceae bacterium | reverse complement strand
AGGTATTAATGACTTTAATACTGAATTACTGCTCTCACTAATTGATAAAGCTAATAATTCAGACATAACTAAATATATAACTATATCAAAGATACTTAGTTCTCCCACTTCCCTTTTACCCATTATTCTTAATGCTAATATGATAACAAAATAAAACGTAATACATTTTAAAACTAATATAACATATTCATTCATAGTGGCTCCTTCTATCCAATAAAGCCAACTGATTCAGTTGAATCAGTTCTATAATTCATTAATTTATCATAAATTATTATGAGGTGAAGTAATGAAAAATTATATTATAATTTATGTTAAATTAATGATTGGCTTTATTGGATTAACAATATTATCTTCTCTATTAATTGCTAGTTTATACTATGTAGGTATCATTAATGATAGTTTTAGTTCTATTATAGCTTTAATAGTAGGATTAATATTGTATTTTATTGCAGGAATCTTTTTAGTTTATCAATTAACTAATAAATATCTAGTACATGTATTATTAGTAATTATTATAACTGCTATTACGTTTAGTTGTTTTAATTTCACTTTACAAGGCATAAGTAATATAGCTATGAAGGAAGGTATGCTTTTACTAGGATCGCTTATTGCTATTTATATAAAAAAGCATTAGCTATCCTTTAAGTAGTTATATGCTAATTCACTTAATGTTCGGCCTCTGCTAGTTCTTTTAATAAAACCTATTTGAAGCAGGTATGGTTCATAAATATCTACAAGCTCACTACATTCTTCCCCTATTGAATTAGCAATAGCATCAATCCCTACAGGACCACCACCATATATATCTGCTATACCTTTAAGATACTTAATATCAATTTGATTTAAACCTAAACGATCAACATTTAAACACTTTAATGCGTGATTAGCTATACTATTACTTATATTACCATTATTCATAACTAAAGCAAAATCAGATATACGTTTTAATATATGATTAGCAATACGAGGTGTCCCACGTGCTCTTAAAGCTATTTCCTTAACTGCTTTAGGTGTTATAGAATTACACATTAAAGCACTATTACGTTTAATAATTTTAGCTATATCATCACTATGATAAAATTGAATAGCTAAAATTATACCAAAACGATCACGTAAAGGATTACCTAACTCACCCTTACGTGTAGTAGCACCAATTAATGTAAAAGGTGGAAGTTCAATTCTTAAACTATGAGGCGTAGCCTCACTACCAACAATAATATCAACAAAGTAATCTTCCATAGCAGGATAAAGCACTTCTTCAACAATCTTTGGAATACGATGAATCTCATCAATAAATAAGATATCACCAGCATTTAAAGTAGATAAGATTGCAACTAAATCACCAGTCTTTTCAATAGTAGGTCCACTTAAAGTAACAATATTAGCATTCATCTCATTTGCTATAATATGAGCTAAAGTAGTTTTACCAAGACCTGGAGGACCACATAAAAGAACATGATCCAAAGTAACATTACGTTTCTTAGCAGCCCTTATAAAAACCTCTAAATTCTTTTTAATATCACATTGACCAATATAATCATTTAATAAATGAGGTCTTAAAGATAAATCATCTTATTCATTCATTATGAATTACCATTAGACAACAAAATTAAAGCCGCCTTTAAACACTGATCAATCGATAAAGAATAATCTAATTTACATAATATAGGATTAATTTGTGTACTTTTATAACCTAAAGCCTTTAAAGCACTACAAATATCAATACGATCATTTAAACTATT
>JAVXTN010000195.1:0-1757 GCA_036642635.1 Erysipelotrichaceae bacterium | reverse complement strand
AGAGACTTAACACTAGCATCTGTATAAATACTTAAATCTTTAGGTATATTGTTTATAGCTGCTGTAACTGCACTATAATCAGCATCCTTAATATAGATCTTAACTACTTTAGAACCATTACCTCCTCTTTCTGTTAGTTGCGTTTCACTATTAGGTATAAACGAAGTAAAATTAAATCCTCGTTTTGAATTCAAACAATTAGATATTTTTAAATCTCCTTGAATAGCTAAATTACCATTTAAGTTAATATCAGCAGAACCTACTTCACCATCAGTAACTGTTCTACTTACTAAAATAGCAGCACCATCGCTACTAGCATCTATAGTACTATCTTTAATATCAATACTAGCTTCGGAATATATTGCATTATAGCGAGTCGAAAACGAATCTACTATTATCGTACTATCACTTATAATCATACTCTTACTAGTAGCTAAGCCAATCCCTGCCACATCAATATTAATGACTGATCCATTATTAATAATTAAATTATCAACTGAAATACCTGCTACAATAGTTTTATCAAGAATATCAAAAGTTGAATTATTTATAGTAACATCAAATATACCAAAATACTCTTTACCTATAAAAGCACTGTATTGACTATTACTAACACTATTTACTATACTGTCATTTATAAATAAATTTGAATCTGATCCAAAAATATATTGAAGATTTTCATTACAATCTAACTTACTATTACTTATTATAGCTTTTGTTTTTTCAAGTATAATACCATAAGACATATCTTTCATACTTATATTAGAATCACTTATATTTAATTCATTCGAATTAGAATTAATTCCAACAGCATTAGTATTAGTTACTCCTTGTGCTTCTATTTCACAATCTATATTATTAATACTAATTATCCCTTTTGAACTATAAATAGCATCAACATTTCCTATAGGGTTTAAAATACTAATAGCTAATTTAGATGTATTTTTATCTGTACCATTTATTATAAGAGTATCAGTTTCAACAAAAATACCTCTAGTTTCATTTGATGAATTTCTTAATGTTATATTGTTTTTTCCTATAACGTTAATTGTTAGAGCCCCAGATATTTTACCTGTTATTCCACTCTTTGTTGAACTTGGTTCAATTGATGCATTGTTTAATTCTAGTGTATTTGTATCTATATCATATTTAACATATCCACCATTAGTGTACTCTATCTTATGATCTAACTTATTAATAATATCTACTCCATCTATTAATAAACTATCTCCATTAGTAGCTTCAACTGATGTAGGTAGTAAACTAACAGTAAGAATAAATATTAAAGTTAAAGAAAAGAGAGTTTTCCTTAATCTTATTGTATTATTCATAATGTCCTCCTTGACTAATATATCCTATTAATAACTTTAGTTTACATCATATTTATTTTCCTTTCAATTACTATCTATGTTTATATATTCATTAGTATATTTAATACATACATAACCTTATAAAAAAGTGCACTCTTTTCTAGTGCACATTAGCTTTTGTTTTCTTTTAGTTGTTTAATTATTATTACTCCACTTAGTATTATAATACTTAATAACGTATAGCTATCATCAGTTATCCCTGTCTGTGGTACTTCTGGTTTAGTAGGTTCCACTGGTTGTACTGGTTTTGGTGGTATAGGTTTACTACTCTTCTTTATAGTAAAGTTAGTAGTAGCTGTTCCATTCTTACTTACTATTCCTATAGTATGAGTTCCTTTACTTAAACTATTAAGATAACTATTCTTTAATGTTATGATAGTACTTCCA
>JAVXTN010000194.1:0-1757 GCA_036642635.1 Erysipelotrichaceae bacterium | reverse complement strand
TTTAAAAGAAAAAGGATTTAATATGGAATCTATAAAATCTAGATCATTACATAATGAACCTTGGAAATACTACTTCTATGTAGAAATAGTAGGAGAACTACAAAGCATTAATGCTAAAGCATTAATAGAAGAACTGAAGGTAACATGTGAAAAGATTAAAGTATTAGGAAGTTATACATTAAATGATAAGAAAGAAGAGGATTAATTATGAAATTTATTAAAAATGAAGCAAACACAACTCCTATCGTGGATACAGTATTTAGTATAGTAAGCTTAGCTACAGAAGCTATTAAAGTAAATGGAGCAGATAAAGTTGTAAATGCAACTATAGGATCATTATTTAATGAAGAAGGAAAACTAGTAGCTTTAGATTCAGTATTTAATCATTTTAATGAAATAGATAATATAACTAAAGCTAAATATGCAGGATCATTTACAGGAAATGCAAGCTATAGAAAACAAGTATTTGAATGGGTAAAAGGAAATGCAGATTTAAAATTAGAACACAGTGTAATAGCAACACCTGGAGGAACAGGTGCTGTATCAATGACAATAGGAAATATATTAGACCCAGGAGAAACATTAGTAATACCAGAAATAGCATGGGGATCATATAATCTAATGGCAAGTGATAACCAACTAGATGTAGTTAAATACTCATTATTTAAAGAAGATAAATTCAATATGGATAGCTTTAAAGAAACATGTTTAAATGTATTAAAGAAACAAAATAAACTATTAGTAATTATTAATGATCCATGTCATAACCCAACAGGATATTCAATGACTAAAGAAGAATGGACAGAAGTAATAGAATTTATAAATGAATGTGGTAAAACAGCACCTTCAGTAATATTAAATGATATAGCATATATAGATTATTCTTATAATTTAAATAATACACGTAAGTATATGGAAACATTCAATAATATAAGTGATAATGTATTAATAGTAGTAGCATTTAGTACTTCTAAATCATTAACAAGCTATGGATTAAGATGTGGAGCAGCAGTTATATTAGCTAAAGATAAACAAACAGTAAGAGATGTAGAAATAGTATTTGAAAAAGTAGCTAGAGCTACTTGGTCAAATATAACTAATGTAGCTATGGATAACTTTACATATGTAACAACTACTGGAATAGAAGCCTATATGAGTGAAAAGAACTACTATGTTAATCTATTAAAAGAAAGATCTGATATATTTATAAAAGAAGCTAAAGAAGCTAATTTAGAATGCTACCCATATAAAGAAGGATTCTTTGTAACAGTAAATATACAAGATAATGATTTAAGAGATAAGTACCATAGTTTATTAATGGATAACCTAATCTTTAGTGTTAAAGTAAATAAAGGAATAAGAGTAGCTATATGTTCTCTAAGTGTAGATAAATGTAAAGGATTAGCACCTAGAATGAAACAAATACTAGATACAATAAAATAATAACCTTATAAAGTACTATACCCCTGTTTCGCATTAGTTTGCGAACAGGGGTATTTTATTAACCTTTAATAATTTTCTTAACTTTAAATATTAATTTAGATATAGAACAAAGACCACGATAATTCAATAAAGCAATCTTACGTCTATTCTCAGGTAATTCTAAATAAGCAGGATTAATCTTTAAATTACCAATATGTAATTTAACATAATCAAGAAGCTGTTTAAGAACAACTTTACGATCAGAACTATGCTGTAAACAAACACGATTAATTGTAGTAATAAGAACATGTTCAATAATTATATAATCAAAAACT
>JAVXTN010000193.1:0-1759 GCA_036642635.1 Erysipelotrichaceae bacterium | reverse complement strand
ATGGATAAATCCTATATATATTAAAAAAGATATCGTTAGATATCTATTGGTTTATATTATTCGTTTGTTTCCCATTCAGGTACATCATTACCTCTTTTAATTAGTACTGCTTTTTGAAATTCTGTTTGGTTTAGAAATAATAGAATTGATTTAATTTCTTCTTCATCACATCCTATTAATAATTTTACTTCACAGTCTTTTTTTAGTATGTCAGCACTTATTGCTACTGCTTGTACTAAGTTAGATTTTAAAGAACCTCTAAATACATCAATTGGAGCTTGGTTAGATCCTGTAGTATCTACTAGGTAACCATAATCTACTGGATATATTAGATTAGAATATTTATAATGACAAGAATTTTTAGTACGGTCTATTACTAATTTTGAAGAAATAAATAAAGTGTCTAGTTTTTGCCAGAAAAAGGCATTGTTTTCATATGAATTCATTGAACTCCTCCTATTTAAATTTTGTGATTACACAATCTCGTGTAATGTCTTTAATGCTTTTACAACCACATAATGCCATGGTATCTTTTAATTCTGATTGTATTTTATCTAGATAGATTTTAACTCCATTGCTTCCATCTCCTATGACCGCTAGGGATGTAAAACGTCCAATTAATACTCCATCTGCGCCTAAAGCTAATGCTTTAAAGACATCAATACCAGTTCTAAATCCACCATCTATAAAGACTTTCATTTTGCCATCTACTGCTTTAACTATATCTTCTAGTACTTCTATTGAAGATAGAGTATCATCAAGAACACGTCCTCCATGATTTGATACAACTATTGCATCAGCATTGGCTTCTAATGCTTTTAATGCTCCCTTTACGCTCATTATACCTTTAATTATAATGGGTTTATTGCATAGTTTCTTAAATTCTTTTAATGCATTTACATCTTTATATTCAACAGGTGTTGCTGAATTTCTAAGATGAGTTAAACCTGCAGCATCTATATCACTAGCTATTGCTATTACATTAGCTTCATTTGCTGCTTTAATTCTCCATTCTATATTTACTTTATCCCATGGTTTTATTGTTGGTATGCCTAATCCATTATGTTCTTTTATAATACTTAATGGTTCTTCATACATATTAGGATATTGACCATCTCCACTAAATGCTAAAGTATTAGCTAATAAACAGCCTTCTACTAAAGATTTATTGTATTCATAGTCACTCATACTAACTCCATAGTTACTTTCTATACCACCAATTGGGGCAGCATATACAGGTAAAGCTACTTTATAGTCAAAGAATAGAGATTCTGTTGAAATTTGATCATTATTACAAATAGTATCTAGATTTAAAAATACTTCTTTAAGTTTAGATACATTTCTAATAAAACTAGCTCCACTACCTTTACTACCAACTCCTGGTGTTTCACCTTTACAGGCTATTCCATTACAGGTTAAGCAGCATCTACATTTAGTAGTTTTCTTTTTAGCTGATGCATAAACTTCATTCCAGGTTTCCATACATTACACCACTTTCTTATTAATTATATCGGTTTTGAAAGTAGTTTTCAAGCCTTTTAAATAGTTTTCATTTATTTACATAAAGAAATGACAGTTATTCCAATTACTATTGCAATTAGTTACACTAATTGCTTTAGATTTATACTATAAATACTTAATAATTCTTCTATTGAAGATATATTAAATTGTTTTTCTACATTATATACTATCATTGCACAAGCATAAGCATCACTACCTGCTTCATGATGATTTAAACTAATATTCAAATAATTACTTA
>JAVXTN010000192.1:0-1773 GCA_036642635.1 Erysipelotrichaceae bacterium | reverse complement strand
TTAAAGAACTATCTTTATAAACTATAAATAAAAGAATTTCAATTTAACCTAATATTTGGTATACTTTTATATAAAGGAAGTGTATATAATGGATAAACATCTAATAAACATAAAGAATAGTAAAAGAATAGTTATAAAAGTAGGTTCTACTACATTAACTCATAGTACAGGAAAACTAAATTTAAGAAAACTAGATAAACTAGCTATGATATTAAGTGATCTATCAAATGAAGGTAGAGAAATAATACTAGTATCTAGTGGAGCAGTAGCAGCAGGTATTTCTAAATTAGGATTAAATCATAAACCTAAAACAATAAAAGAAAAACAAGCTATAGCATCTGTAGGACAATGTGAACTAATGTATATATATGATAAGTTCTTTGATCAATATGCTCAAAAGATATCACAAATACTATTAACTAAATCTATTACACAAGATGAACTATTAAAAGAAAACGTAGTTAATACATTTGAAACACTATTTAATTATAATGTAATACCTATTATAAATGAAAATGATAGTATAGCAGTAGATGAAATAGTCTATGGAGATAATGATACCTTATCAGCAGTTACTGCTGCACTTATAAATGCTGATCTCTTAATAATCCTTTCTGATATAGATGGTTTATATGATGATAATCCTAATACTAATGCTAATGCTAAACTAATACCTTTAGTTAAAGAGATAACTAAAGATATAGAAGACTTTGCTAAAGATACTAGTAGTAGTTTAGGTACTGGTGGTATGAATACAAAATTAGTAGCTGGTAAGATAGCTAATGATGCTAAATGTGATATGATTATAGCTAATGGTGAGAATCCAGAAATAATATATGATATATTAGAAGGTAAACGTGTAGGTACACTTTTCCTTGGAAAGGATTAATTATGAATGAATTAGAATTAAAAGGTAGTAATGCTAAAAAAGCTAGTTATAGTTTAATGAATATGTCTACTTCTAAAAAGAATGAAATATTAAAGGAGATTGGTATAGCTTTAAGAAATAATTCTTCTATAATAATTGAAGCTAATAAGATTGATATAGCTAATGCTATTAAGAACAATTTATCTATAGGTATTATAGATAGATTAACTTTAAATGTAGATAGAATAGAAGCTATAGCTATAGGTGTAGATAAACTTATTCAGATTGAAGATCCTATTGGTAGTGTTATTAAGATGTGGAAAAGACCTAATGGTTTAACTATAGGACAGAAAAGAGTACCTTTAGGAGTAGTAGGAATGATATATGAAGCTCGTCCTAATGTATCTGTAGATGCTGCTGCTTTATGTATTAAGTCTGGTAATGCTGTAATGTTAAGAGGTAGTAAGACTGCTATAAACTCTAATATAGCTTTAGTTAATATAATGAAAGAAGCTTTAAATAAAGTTGGTGTTTCTACTGGTTGTATAGAATTAATTGAAGATACATCACATGAAACTGCTAATAAATTTATGCAACTTAATGAATATCTTAGTGTTATTATTCCTAGAGGTGGAGCTAATCTTATTAAAGCTACAATAGATAATGCTACTGTACCTGTTATTGAGACAGGAACTGGTAATTGTCATACTTATGTTGATGCTTCTGCTGATTTAGATATGGCTTTAAAAATAATATTGAATGCTAAAACACAAAGAACTAGTGTATGTAATGCTTGTGAATCTTTAGTACTACATTCTTCTATAGCTGCTCAATTCCTTAAATTAGCAGTTCCTGCTTTAAAAGCAGCTAATGTTAAAATACATGGTTGTAAACGTTGTTGTGCT
>JAVXTN010000191.1:0-1808 GCA_036642635.1 Erysipelotrichaceae bacterium | reverse complement strand
GTAAATATAGTAGTTAAACTATCAGTATTCTTTATTAAAAGAATATTAGTTAAAAAGGAAGTGTAAGATATGAACTTAACTTTAAACCAATTTGATATATTAGTAGAAATAGAATCTAATCAAAATATAAAATATACACAAAGATATTTAGCAGATAAGTTTTATTTATCAGTAGGTATAGTAAATAAAACTATACAAGAACTAATAGAATTAGAACTAATTATAATAGAAGATAATTCTAAATATAAAGTAACTATAAAAGGATATGAATGGTTAGAACCACATAAAGTAAAGAAAGCTATATTCTTAGCAGCTGGATTTGGTAGTAGAATGGTACCTATAACTTTAAATACACCTAAACCTTTAATTAAAGTAAATGGTAAAAGAATAATAGAAACACTATTAGAAGCAGTAGTTAATGTAGGTATAAAAGATATTACTATAGTAAGAGGTTATTTAGGAGAACAATTTGATATATTACTTAAAGATTATCCTAATATAAAGTTTATAGATAATAATATGTATAATGAAGCTAATAATATATCTAGTGCTTATTTAATAAAAGATATTATGAGTAATGCTTATGTATTAGAAAGTGATTTAATACTATATAATAAAAGTATTATAAGAAAATATGAATATAGTACTAATTATTTAGGAAGACCTTGTAGTATAACTGATGATTGGTGTTTTGAAGTTAAAAAGAATATTATTACTAAAGTTAAAGTTGGAGGTAAAGATGTACATCATATGTATGGTATATCTTATTGGAATAAAGAAGATGCTAAAAAGATGTCTATAGATATAGAAGATGTATATAAACAACCTGGTGGTAAAGAAAAGTACTGGGATGAAGTATCTTTAACTTATTGTAAAGATCATTATAATATATTAGTAAGACAAGTACATGAAGAAGATATTATTGAAATAGATACTTATGAAGAATTAAAAGCAGTAGATGCTACATATAAACAATAATTGATTAATTGTTTATATTGATGTAAAATACTATGGAGGTGACTATATGAAAAAGATAGCTAGTATTATGTTAGTAGTTTGTTTAATGTTTATTACTACAGGATGTGGTAATGATTCAAAAGAACCATCTAATCAGTTAATTGAATTAACTAAATTAGAAAGTAGTAAGAAAGATATGGTTAAGTATACTCTATTAGAAGATAAAGAACATGTGTTTGTAGAAACAAGTTATGAACAATTAAATAAGTTGTTTGCTAATAAAGGAACTGGTGTTATATATTTAGGTGGTACAGGATGTCCTTGGTGTGAAGAATGTGTACCAGTATTAAATGATGTAGCTAAGAAATATAAAGGATTAAATATATATTGTCCTAAAAGTATAACTAAAGAAGATGATGAAGCAGCATTTAAGAAACAATATGAAATCTTTAATAATAATGTATTACCTGGAGAAGAAGTAGTATATATTCCTCATGTATTTGTTATAGTAGAAGGTAAAGTAGTAGCTGATAATTTAGGAACAGTAGATGGACATGATGCACATACTAATAAAATGACTGCTGAACAAATTACTAAATTAGATGCAATATATACTGGAATGTTAGATAAATTAGTTAAAAAATAGATTATAATGTAATTATGTTAGAAATAACATAATTTTTTTATATATTTACTTTAAAATTAAGATATGTAATGCTATAATAACTTAGATTTTTATTAAGGAGATATTTTATGAAAAAGAAATTTAAAGAAGCAAGATTATATTTTGTATTAATATATGCTATATTAACTATAAGTTTAGTAGGACAGTTAATATTAAGTAATATGAT
>JAVXTN010000190.1:0-1812 GCA_036642635.1 Erysipelotrichaceae bacterium | reverse complement strand
ATATTAGTTTCTCATGATATTCCTTTCTTAAATAGTGTTATAAATGTAATTTATGAAATAGAAAACTGTGAATTAACACGTTATACAGGTGATTATAATCAGTATCTTAGTATGCATGAAATGAAGGTTGCTCAACAAAATGCTGCTTATAATAAACAACAAAAAGAAATTGATGATTTAGAAGATTTTATTGCTAGAAATAAAGCAAGGGTAGCTACACGTAATATGGCTAGTTCACGTCAAAAGAAGCTTGATAAAATGACTATCATTTCTAAAACTAAAGAAAAGATAAAACCAGTATTTGGTTTTAGTGAAGATAGAACTCCTGGTCGTGTAATATTTGAAACTAAAGATTTAGTTATAGGTTATGATGAACCATTATCTAGTCCTTTAAATCTAGTATTTGAACGTAATAAAAAAGTAGCTATTAAAGGTTGTAATGGTTTGGGTAAATCAACTTTACTTAAAAGCTTATTTGGCATAATACCTAGTATATCTGGTAGTGTAGAATTAGATCCTTTTGTTACTTTAGGCTATTTCAAACAAGAAGAAATAGCCTCTAATAAGTCAGCTTTACAAGAATACTGGGATGAATTCCCAGCTCTAAACAATGGCGAGGTAAGAAGTGCTCTAGCTAAATGCGGTCTAACGAGTGACCATATTGAGTCAATGATGTCAGTACTATCAGGAGGAGAGAATGCAAAAGTAAGACTTGCTAAAATCATGAACCGCCCTTGTAATGTATTAGTCCTTGATGAGCCAACTAATCATTTAGATGTTGTTGCAAAAGAAGAACTAAAACGTGCTATAATAGCATATAAGGGAAGTGTACTATTAGTATCCCATGAAAAAGAATTTTATGAAGAGGTGGTTGACGAAGTATGGAATATAGAGGATTGGACAACAAAACTGTTCTAAACAAAACAAGACTACTAGCATTAATAAATATGTTATTACCAACAATAGTTATGTTAATAGGTTTTAACCTATTATTTGGTACTAAATATATGTATATATGCCTAGTCTTTGTATTTCCAGTAATAGTCTTTATACAAGCTTTATATACATCTATTATTAAACAATCTATAGTTATTAATTGCTCCATTAATACATTAACTTTAGTTCTTTTAATAAATAACTATATGAATGTAATAGCTAATGTATATATTATCTATTATTTAACTTTAAGTTTAATAGTATATTTCTATAGTAAAAGCATTATAAAAATTCATTCAATTGATAAAAAAAGTGAGGAAAACTAAATGAATAATGAAATTAAAAATGATGATAACAATCTTGATGAAATTGAAGTAAATGTAGTTGAAGAAGAAATCATTGAAGAAAATGATTTTGAAACTATTGATGAAGATAAATTTTATGAAGCAACTAAATTTGATTCATTAGTAGAAGAACTAAAAGAAGAACTAAGAAGAAATAACTTTGATTATTCACCAGCAGCTACTTCTATTGCTAAAGAATTAGTTCAACATCCTAAAGAAGACTTAGATAATAATTCATATATCTGGATTATGTTTGCATTACACAAGAATTACAAACATAATAAAGATGCTAATGGAAATACTTATGCAAGTATGAGAGCAAGAGATATTATAGATATGTCAACTGGTAAATCTAAACAATCAGTAGCATTAGACTTTAATGAAATAACAGTAGATCAAAAATTAATTGATATTATTAAAGTAAGAACTAAGTTCTTAGATGAAGCAATGGTTCAAATAAAAGAAAAAATGTTAAAATACGGAATCTTTTTAAGTGTAATAGTATTAATATTACCTTTAATATTTAATTCAT
>JAVXTN010000189.1:444-1815 GCA_036642635.1 Erysipelotrichaceae bacterium | reverse complement strand
ACTAACTGTGATGTTAATGTTTTTAGTGATGAGAAATGGTTATCTTTTATCCTTAATCAAATTATAGGTAATAGTCTTAAATATACACCAAATAATGGTAAGATAGATATTAATACTACTATAGCTTCTAATAGCCTATTATTAAAGATTAATGATAATGGTATTGGTGTATTAGAATCAGAATTAGATAGATTATTTAATAAAGGTTTTACTGGTAGTAATGGTCGTAATGTTGCTAAATCTACTGGTATGGGTTTATATCTATGTAAAAAACTATGTACTAAATTAAACTTAAATATTAGTGCTTCTATTAATGATAATAATGGTCTTTGTATAACAATTAATTTCCCTTTAAGTAATCATATATTAATGAAATAGTTTATTACACTATTGTAAGACAACTGTAATATAAATCGATTGTTCAGTTTTATCATTAATAATATAATGTTCATGTAGCAAAGGCTACGGAGGTAAATATGAAAAATATATTAGAAGTAAGCTCAATAGAGAAATATTATGGTAAAGGTTCTAACATTACTAAAGCTATAGATAACATAAGTTTTAGTGTTTCTAAAGGTGAATTCATTGGTGTTATGGGACCTAGTGGTTCTGGTAAAACAACTTTATTAAATTGTATAGCAACAATAGATAACCCAACTACAGGTAGTATAGTTATAAATGATAAAGATATTACAAAATTAAAAAAAGGATCTTTATCTGCTTTTAGAAGAGAAGAATTAGGCTTTATCTTTCAAGATTTTAATCTTCTAGATACATTAACAGCTTATGAAAACATTGCTTTAGCCTTAACTATTCAAAAGGTTAAACCTTCTGAAATAGATAAAAGAATTAAAGAAATAGCTGCTAAATTAGAGATTGAAAACGAATTAAAGAAATTTCCTTTTCAAATGTCAGGTGGTCAAAAACAACGTGTTGCATGTTGTCGTGCATTAGTTACTAATCCAAGTATTGTATTAGCAGATGAACCAACTGGAGCCTTAGATTCTAAATCTAGTAGAATGTTACTAGATAGTTTAGAACTATTAAATAAACAAGATGAATCAACTATATTAATGGTAACTCATGATGCATTTACTGCTAGTTATGCACATCGTATCTTATTCATTAAAGACGGTAAAATCTTTAATGAATTAGTAAGAGGAAATGATACACGTAAAGAATTCTTTAACAAGATTATAGAAGTAGTAACTTTATTAGGTGGTGACAATAGCAATGTACTTTAAACTAGCACTATCTAACGTAAAGAAAAGCTATAAAGATTATCTTGTATATTTCCTAACAATAGTATTTTCAGTAGCTTTATTTTATAGTTTTAATTCTTTTGAAGATCAAGAAGCATTATTATCATTA
>JAVXTN010000189.1:0-434 GCA_036642635.1 Erysipelotrichaceae bacterium | reverse complement strand
AGAGAGATGGTAAAAATGCTATTTGAAGTTATGAGTATCCTATCTGTATTTGTTTCTATAGTATTAGTATTTCTAATCTTATATGCTAATAACTTTTTAATTAAAAGACGTAAAAAAGAACTTGGTCTTTATACAATTCTAGGTATGCCTAAAGGTAAGATGTCTAAAATATTAATATATGAAACAGCTTTAATAGGTATATTTTCTTTAGTTACTGGTTTAGTTATTGGAGTAATATTCTCACAAGCTTTAACAGTATTTACAGCAACATTATTTGAAGTATCTCTAAATTATAAATTTATGTTTTCTATGCATGCAACTATTGTTACAATATGTGCATTCGCTATTATATTCTTTATTGTAATGTTATTTAATACATTAATTCTTAACAAATATAAATTAATTGATTTATTAAATGCTGAGCGTAAGAGTGA
>JAVXTN010000188.1:0-1827 GCA_036642635.1 Erysipelotrichaceae bacterium | reverse complement strand
AGATAAACTTATTAGTATAGATCCTAATAGACCATTACTTAATAATAGTGATGCTATAACTAACTTATATATTAATAGAATAGAATTATATAATAATTATAGTGATATAGTAATTAAGAATAATGGTACTTTAGAAGAATGTATAGAAGATTTAATGGAGGCTTATAATGAAAATATTAGTCATTAATGGTCCTAATTTAAATATGTTAGGTATTAGAGAACCTGAAATTTATGGTAGTTCTAATTATCAGAGTTTAGTTTCTTTAATTGATGAAGAATCTAAATTATTAAATATTGATGTAGATGTTTGGCAAAACAACCATGAAGGTTGTATAGTAGATAAGATTCAAGCAGCTTATAATGTTTATGATGGTATAATCATTAATCCTGCTGCTTATACTCATACTAGTGTTGCTATATTAGATGCATTAAAGGCAGTTAATATACCTGCTATAGAAGTACATATTAGTGATGTTGATGAGCGTGAAGCTTTTAGAAAGATATCATATGTAAGTACATATTGTTTTAAAACTATTAAGGGTGAAGGCTTTAAGGGCTACACTCATGCATTACAACTTATAAAAGAAAGAATAGAGGAGAAATAAAATGATTATAACATGTAAAAAAGGTGCAAATAAAGATGAAGTTTCAACAATGATTAAGGATTGGGAAAAGAAAGGTTTAACTGTTACTAAGATTTCTGGTAAAGATTATGATGTCTTAGGTTTAGTTGGAGATACTACTGTTATTGATGAAAAGGTTATTAGAGCTAATGAATGTGTAGAAGATGTTACTCGTGTTTCTGCTCCTTATAAATTAGCTAATCGTCTTTTCCATCCTGAAGATTCAGTAATTGATGTTGCTGGTATTAAGATTGGTGGTAATGAAAAGATAGTAGTAATTGGTGGTCCTTGTTCTGTTGAAGGTGAAGACCAAATTATGGAAATCGCTAAAGATGTTAAAGAGGCTGGTGCTGATATGTTAAGAGGTGGAGCTTATAAGCCTCGTACTTCTCCTTATGCTTTCCAAGGTATGGGTAAAGATGGTATTGATGTAATGTGTAAAGCTCGTGAAACTTATAACTTACCTATCGTTTCTGAACTTATGAGTATTGATAAACTTTCTGAATTTGTTGAGAATGTTGATTTAATTCAAATTGGTGCTCGTAATATGCAAAACTTTGACTTACTTAAGGCTGTTGGTCGTACTAAAAAACCTATCTTGTTAAAGCGTGGTTTAGCTAATACTATTGAGGAATGGATTATGTCTGCTGAATATATTATGTCTGAGGGTAATCCTAATGTTATATTATGTGAACGTGGTATTCGTACTTTTGAAAAGTATACTAGAAATACTTTAGATCTTAGTGTTATTGCTATCATTAAGGAGAAGACTCACTTACCTATAGTAATTGATCCTTCTCATGCTACTGGTCACTATAAACTTATAGAATCTATGACTTTAGCTTCTGTTGCTGCTGGTGCTGATGGTCTAATTATTGAAGTTCATAACCACCCTGAAGCTGCTTGGTCTGATGGTGCTCAATCTTTAAAACCTGCTAAATTCAAAGCAGTAATTGATAAAGCTAGAAAGATTGCTGAAGTAATAGGACGTAAATTATAATAACTAATGATAAACTATATAAGTATATATAAATATATATTTACTAAATTAATATATTGAATATAAACTATATATAAACTAAATATAAACTAAATATAAACTAAATAAGAGGAGAAATTATATGATAATAACTTGTAAAAAAGATGCGCCACGTGAAGAAATCGATAAGATGATTCAAACCCTAGTAGACAAAGGTTTACAGGT
>JAVXTN010000187.1:273-1842 GCA_036642635.1 Erysipelotrichaceae bacterium | reverse complement strand
AGCTAAATCTACTACATGGATATAATCTCTAACTCCAGTACCATCAGTAGTATTATAATCATTACCAAATACTGATAAACAAGGTAGTTCTTTTATAGCTACTTTCATTATATATGGCATTAAATTATTAGGTATGTCTTTAGGATTTTCTCCTATTAATCCACTTTTATGAGCACCTACTGGATTAAAGTATCTTAATAAACCTATTCCCCATTCTTTATCTGAAGTAAATAGATCTTTAAGTATCATTTCTCCCATTAGTTTAGTAGATCCATAAGGATTAGTTGTAGAAGTAGGGAAGTCTTCCATAATAGGTAAAGTATGTGGATCTCCATATACTGTAGCACTACTTGAGAATACTATATTCTTACAACCATTCTTACCCATTACATTACATAGTGTTAAAGTACTCATAAGATTATTCTCATAGTACATTAATGGTTTAGCTACACTTTCACCTACAGCTTTAAATCCTGCAAAATGTATTACACAATCAATTTTATTTTCTTTAAATATCTTTTCTAATATTACTTCATCACATACATTTCCTTCATAAAATTTAGGCATAACATCAGTTATATTTTTAATCTTATCTAATACATTTCTTTCTGAATTAGAAAAATTATCTACTATTACTACTTCATATCCTCCTTCTATTAATTCTACTACTGTATGGCTTCCTATAAAGCCTGTTCCTCCGGTTACTAAAATTTTCATATATTTCCTCCTGTTTTTTAAAAGTATACTCTATTCTTAATAATTATTCAATGTTAGAATCATTGTCTTTATCATCATCACTAATTTTAGGTTTCTTAAATTTATTTATAAACTCATTAAAACTATTAATAATTTTAGTTTTCAATAATCCTAAAGTAAATTTTAAGGCTTCCTTATTATTAGTAAAGTCTTGTCCATATTCATCTGCTTTATGATTTATATAATATGTTGCTACACATAGCATAACAAATAGAATTAATCCTATACATGCTAATACTTTTATTATAGTAATTATAAATAATTTAGTTCCTTCATAACTTATAACTACTTTAGTATTAGTTTCTATAGTTTTAGAACCAAAAGCAAATCCTTCTTTATCATTCATTTTTATATTATTAAATAATTCATTCTCATTACCATTTATAGTATATTTAATATTACCTTTATATTCTAAATTCTTTATTAAAGTATCTAAGTTTATAGTTTCTTTATAATTAGTAGATGCTTTAAGGATATTAGAGTCAGTGATGTTATAAGTTATATTATTACCTTCTCCTAATAGTTTAGTAATTGTAGTATTTACATCTTTAATAGGGCCTTCTATAATAATGTTTAATGTATTTTCTTGGATATTAGTTTTTAAATTATTTAACTTATAACTATTAAAGTAATTTGCTAGTCCTTCTTTACCTTTACCATCTACATTAAAGGCTAGAGTTTTTCTTAATTCAGTATCATTTAATATTTCAGTACTATATTCAATATTATTAATTTTATAAGGTTTAAAACTATTAATCTTTATAGCATATAGATCTGTTTTATCTTCATTATTATAACTATGAATATTATCTA
>JAVXTN010000187.1:0-234 GCA_036642635.1 Erysipelotrichaceae bacterium | reverse complement strand
TTGAGTTTCTTCTCCATTATAATTTAGTATATACATATTAGTTGTTTCATTAGCTTTAATACTGTATTTGATTAATAACTTATCATCTGTAGGTACTACATAATTGCTAGGATTGATTGTTTCTTCAAAGCTTTGGTATATCTTTAGAGGATCAGCACCTACAAATATATCGTGTTTTATTTTATTATTATCACTACTCATAATTTGGGTAGTATATAACTTTAATTGATTAAT
>JAVXTN010000186.1:0-1867 GCA_036642635.1 Erysipelotrichaceae bacterium | reverse complement strand
ATTTGTTTTAATTTCTACTATTGTAGATGATACTGAGAAATTTATGGATTTTAAGTTTAAATATTTGTTAGAATTTCTACTATTGTAATGGGCGCAATGTCAGACCACTAATAGAATTTTAAATAACTACATGTAATCTAAAATTATTTAAAATGAACAGATGATAAATTATATGTCATCTTTTTTTCTTAAAAAGTTAATTATTTTATAGATATAATTATATTATTTCATTTTAATTGACTTGGCTTATTTTATACTTGCTTAAGCTTTTTTGATAATCACTATAATTGATTAATCTTAATATTTATAAAAAGTTATTAAGTTTAGGCTTAAATGATAATTACACTATAAGAATTAAAATGTATATATTATAGATAGGGAAATATGCTATAATGGTTGCGTAATAGATATAATAGATATAAAAGAGGTAAATATGAAAAAATCTTTGGCAAAGAATGCTGCTTATAAAGCAGTACTTAATATATTTAATTTATTTGTTCCATTATTAGTGGGCCCATATATAACTAGAACATTAGCTGTAGAATCTCTCGGTATGTATAACCGAGTTTTTAGTGAGTTCCAAGTGTTCTTTACTTTAGCTGCTTTTGGGATCTATAACTATGGTTTAAGAGAGATGAGTAGGATAAGGCATGATAAAACTAAGATGAATAAGTTATTTACTAACTTATTCATCATTGGGGTTATATCTAATGTTGTTATGGCTGTAATATATATATTTTATTTTATGAATAGAGCTACTGGTTATGATATGGTTATTTATACAGTTATGTTAATTCAAATAGTAGGTAATATATTTTATATAGAGTTTATTAATGAGGCTGTAGAGAACTATGGTTTCATTACTAAGAAGACAATAATTATAAGAATACTTTATTTAGCTGGTATGTTTATGTTTGTTAAGAGTAAAGAAGATGTGTTAGTTTATGCTGTTATTATTTGTTTAACTGTATTGATTAATAATCTTGCTAGTTTCTTTTATTTAAAGAAGTATGTTGAATTTGATTTTAGTGAGATAAAGATTATGCATCATCTTATTCCTTTAATTGTAGCACTTGTTTTAGCTAACGTAGAGATTCTTTATACTCAGTTTGATAAACTTATGCTTGGTTGGTATTACTCTCCTATACAGAGCGTTAGCGATGTAGCTGTTAGTAATTACTTTATACCTAGTAATCTTATGGCCATGGTAGGTACTATACCATTATCATTAGTATCTGTTGCTATTCCTAGATTATCTATGTTTGTAGGTGAACAAGATAAACAAGGTTATGAAGATACATTAAGTAAGACAACTAAGATATTCTTAGTTATGATAATACCAATGAGTTTTGGGGTCATGGCACTATCCCAGGAGGCTATGTGGGTATTTGCTGGTGAGCAATACCCAACAGCCTGGATAGTCCTTATAGTAGCGGCTATATGCCGTATAGTATATGCTTATCAATCTATATTAACTAATTTAATTATGTATGTTAATGGATTAGAAAGACAACTAGTAGCATTTCTAGCAGTATTTGGAGTATGTAATGTAGCATTAAACTTTACTATGTTAAAGATTAATGCATTTAATCCAGCAACACTATTAGCTACTACTGGTATATCAGTACTATTATTTAATATAGCAGTAACATACTATTTAAAGAAGAACTTAGATTTAAACTTTAGATTAATAACTAAAAATATTGTAGGATATTTTATAGTATCAGCATTATTTATACCTATAAGTATTCTAGTACATTCATTTAATCTAGGATATATACTTAATATGATAATAATTATAAGTATATGTGTACCAATCTTTATTATATATTTAGTAATAACTAAAGATGATGTATTAATATATTTA
>JAVXTN010000185.1:0-1898 GCA_036642635.1 Erysipelotrichaceae bacterium | reverse complement strand
TAACCTCTTAGCATATATATTAGTGCTAGGAGGTTATTTATGAATAGACAAGCATTAGCATTCTTAACAATGTTTTCATTAGTACTAATACTGTCAGTTTATTATATTACATTACCAAATGATACAGCAGTAGTACAAATAGAAGAAGGAAATAAGGATCAAGAAGGGAATAAGAAAGAAGAAGAAAAAAAAGAAACAAAAAAAACAGAAGGAACAGAAGGAACAGAAAAAAAAGAAGAAACAGAAAATAAAGAAACAAATAATAACCAAGAAAAGATTAATGCAGCTAAAGATGATGAAATAAACAGTAATAAAGAAACAATAGCTAATTCAAAGAAAACAGAAGAAGAAAAGAAAGAAGCAATAAATAAAGTTGAAAAATTAGAAAAAGATAAAAAGCTAGTAGAAGAATTAGTAGAAAAATGTAAAGCCAAAGGATGGGAAACAAGCATAGAAATAAAAGAAATGCTATTAAAAGTTAATATTCATAAAATAAAAAAAGATACAAAGATAGCAAATGAAGTAATAATGTATTTAAGTAAAGAAACTAAAAATGCATATAATATAGAAGTTAAATTTATATAGTTGTAATTATCGTAGATATCGATTATAATAATTGTAGAAGGTGATTAAAAATGGCGCAAGAATATATAGCAGTTAAACAAAAGAATGAAATAGGATTAATAGCATTAAATAAATCTGTATTTACAACAATGGTTAAAATAGCCGTGGAAGAAGAAGAAAATGTTGAGTTAGCCGAAAACAATACTCCATTTAAAAGTTCATGTAATGCTAAGATTGTAGAAGATCAATTAGTAATTAATCTTGATGTTAAAGTTAAGTATAGTGCTAATGTTAATGATGTATGTGCTAAACTACAAAATAAGATATTTGAAAGTATAGAACATATGAGTGAATATACACCAGATGTAATTGATATTAAAGTTGTAGGATTTATATTTTAAAACGACTAAGATACATTTCTTAGTTTTTTTATACATTATATAAAGATTGTTATTGTAAGAAAGACCTTTAAATGATAAAATATGTAAGGTTAATGGAGGATTCAAATGAAAAATAGACATCAGTTAAGAGAACAAGGAATGACGTGCTTATATCAATGCTTAATATTACATAAAGATATTAAACAAGTTGTTTTTGAAAATACAGAAAGTAATGCAATCGATCCATTTTTATTCACAATAACAATCGATGCTATGAAGAACTTTGATATTTATAAAGAAGAAATAAATAAAGTTATTAAAAAAGACTGGACATTTGACCGTTTAGGATTCGTTGAACGTGCTATACTTGTTATGGCATGCAGTGAATTAGAAAATGATACTGCATCAAGAAGTATCGTATTTGATGAAGCTATTACATTAACAAAGAAATATTGTGATGCTGATGCTTATAAGTTAGTTAACGCAGTATTAGAAGCACTATGAGTTTAAACGTTTGGAGTATATCTCAACTAGTTAATTATATAAAGACTAGTTTAGATAATGATCCTAATACTAAAGCTATTCTAGTT
Source organism: Erysipelotrichaceae bacterium (assembly GCA_036642635.1). GTDB lineage: Bacteria > Bacillota_I > Bacilli_A > Erysipelotrichales > Erysipelotrichaceae > JAVWHP01. The sequence goes on along the minus strand of JAVXTN010000185.1, from coordinate 364 downwards.
AAAGGGGAGATATCTAATTTTGTACACCATAGAAGTGGACATTATTATTTCACATTGAAAGATGCTAAAGCAAGACTATCCTGTGTAATGTTTAATGGATATGCAAGTAAGTGTTCGTTAAATATTAAAGATGGCATGCAAGTAATATTGCATGCCTCTGTTTCAATGTATGAACCACAAGGTAGTATACAACTATATGTAAATAAAGTTGAACTTGATGGAGTAGGTGACTTGTTTATGGCCTATATGAAGTTAAGAAAACAATTACATGAAGAAGGATTATTTAATAAAGAATATAAGAAAGAATTACCTAAGTATCCAATGTCTATAGCACTATTAAGTGCTCCAACAGGAGCAGCTATTC
>JAVXTN010000184.1:0-1944 GCA_036642635.1 Erysipelotrichaceae bacterium | reverse complement strand
ACTCACCTACTAAAGTAGGTGGATTTAAGGTATAAATACCTATGACTGAAAGTCAATGCTCTTTAAGGATTAATCCTTCTAAAAGCACAGTAGCTAAAGCAACCTAAAGAGCATGACTTAAACTCATTCTTCTATTTTAAATATTTCATCTTTTCCAAGTTCCTGACTTTCTATATACCTTTTTATTGTTTCTTCAGCAACACTTCCTACAGTTGCACAAAAGTATCCTCTCGCCCATAAGTGTTGTCCCCAGTATCGCTTCTTAAGTTCCGGAAATTCATCTTGTATTAATCTAGAAGATCTTCCTTTCAAATACTGTACTATTTTACTCGGCGCAATACTTGGCGAACATCCTATTAACATATGAACGTGATCTTTGCCAATGCTACCTCTAACAATTGTAATTTGTCTAGCTTCACATCCCTGTCGTATTAATTCCCTTAACCTAGCAGCTATTTGTTTGTTTAGAACTTTATATCGATACTTAGTTACCCATATAACATGATATTTTATGTCATATACTGTATTATATTCCTCCATACTAATCACATCCTTCTATAAATTAGTATGGTCACATATATATTTTTTTAAAAGGCTAAAAGCTGATACCGTCTAAAGCCGGTGATTTTAAACCCCGCGAATAGAGAATAAAATTCCGATAAGTATTATAATAGCTCCAAGTAACTTGCTAAAAGATATTTCCGACATAACAAAAAAAGTCAATTATTATCCCTGTTACTACTTGCCCAACAAATAATAATAATGTACTATAAACTACTGGTATTTTAGGAATTATTATATTTGAGGAATACACTACAATTGCTCCAATAGCTCCTCCTAAGAAAATGTATAACGGCATTTTAGTTAAAGATCCTATACTTATATTCATACTACTTCCTATCATAATTAAAACAAATGTTGAACATATAAGTCCTACTATATAATTAATCCTACTAATACTATGGCAAAAGCAATATTACTAATTGTTACTATTTAAATCATTATCAGATAATAATATAATAAAAAAGAGTAAAAATTAAATCGAGATTTTAGATATAAAAAAACTTGAAGCTCTTGCTAATGACATTTATAGATAAAAAAACATACGGCTTTTGCATAATTGCAAAAGCCGTATGTTTTAGATTAGCTGTTCTATAAACACTGTTGCTAATCCTAAGAAGAATAAGAATCCTAATACATCTGTGAATGTTGTTACAAACACTGATGATGCAAGAGCTGGATCTACCTTCAATTTTTTAAGAATAACTGGTACTAAGAATCCTGAAATAGTTGCAACTATCATATTTAATATCATAGCAACTCCTATTACTACTCCAAATATAATCTTACCTTCCCATAGATATCCTAACACAGCAATGATAGCTCCAATTGCTGCACCTGTAATAAATCCAATACCTATCTCTTTAAATAGCACACGTTTCATATTGTTATAATCTAACTCACCTAAAGCTAGTCCTCTAACTATAATAGTTAAAGTTTGTGTTCCTGCATTACCACCCATGCCCGCCACTATAGGCATAAACGTTGCTAATGATACAACTCTTTCAATAGTTCCTTCAAATGCTCCAACAACAGAAGAAGCTAAGATAGCCGTAACTAAATTTACTATAAGCCATGGTAATCTACTCTTAACAGACTCTCCTAAAGTTCCGCTAATTCTTTCACCTTCGTCAACTCCTCCTAGACGATGAATATCTTCTGTACTTTCATCCCTTAAGATTTGCATAACGTCATCTACTGTAACTATACCTAATATTCTATTATAATTATCTACAACTGGCATTGTTAAGTAACCATACTTTTCAAATCTATGCCCTACTTCTTCTTGGTCTAAATCATAAGGAATTCCATCTACCTTTACATGAATTATATCTGCAATTTTAGTATTAAAATTATTCGTTACAACCTCTTTTAAAGATACTA
>JAVXTN010000183.1:0-1965 GCA_036642635.1 Erysipelotrichaceae bacterium | reverse complement strand
AGCAGAATAAGATATTAACATATTAAATATCATGAATACTAATAATATAGGAAATAATATATGACCAATCTTATAAGGAATCTTTTCTATTAATTTAGAAAGAAAAGGATAAAGTATATAAAGAATTACCATACCTCCTAAACCCCAACCTAACATAAAAGGAATAGTAGTTCTACCTCCGATATTAAGGAAATAACCAGTATAATCCCAAGAAGTAGCATGAAATAAAGTATCTCCTATAAGACTTAAAGAATATTCAGATATACCACCTATAAGACAACTAAAGAAATAAGTAAGATACCATTTTCTTTCTTTTATATGTTTACCTAAGATAGCTATAAAACCAGCAAAACCAAAACCATATATAGGATTAAAAGGACCATAAATTAAACCAGATCTAGATTCCCATACACCTCTAGTAAAAAGAGTAAGAAACTGTTCATAATAAGTACCTACTATACAACCTATAAAGAAGATAGCAAATATTTTAGAAAAACAAAAACCTTTAGCAAAAACTTTAGTTTCATTATTAATAGATTTATGAGGGGCTATATCTATAGAAGTCCCATCTTTTTTAAGTTCTGTCATAATGTTCTCCTTACATATATTTATAAGATAAGGATATAGTCTATATATTATAAAGTCAATATTATATAAAGATGTGGTATATATAATCTTTTATTATTTATATTATATACATATATTAATATATGTTTATATTATTCTATTACTTTTAGATTTAGTTTCCATGATAATATTCTATGTACAGATTCATTTATAGTTTGTTCTTTAATAGTATTATCTTTTATTGCTTGTAGTACTGCTGGTATTTGTTCTTTATAATTACCACACATTATAAAATCATTACCTGCTTGGATTGCTAGTACTGCTGATTTCTTATGATCTGTGAATTGGTTTATTGCTCCCATATCTAGATCGTCGGTCATTATTACTCCATGGAAATGTAGATCTTTTCTTAGTATTTTATGTACTTTAGAACTTAGTGATGCTGGCATTTTATCATCCATAGAAGTTACTATATTATGAGATACTAAGATTGCTTTAGCTCCTACATCTATACCACTTTCAAATGGTTTAAAATCATTATCTAAAAAGTTTTGATAGGTTCTTTTATCTGTTGCTATTCCTGTATGTGTATCTATATTATTACCATAACCTGGGAAGTGTTTTAATACACTACCTAGATGATTCTTATCCATTTCTTTTACTAATTGTGTTATATAGTTAGATGTTTCTTTAGTATTCTTACCTAAGCTTCTTTGATATATAAAATCATTAGAATTAGTAGATATATCAGCTACTGGTGCTAGATTAACATTAATACCAAGTGATAAGAGTAGTTCTGCTTTCTCTTTAGAATCACTTAGTATTAATTCTATACCACCTTGGTTATAAAGCTCCTGTGGACTTAAAAAAGGCTGTCCTCTAAAAGCTTTATAATTACTTAATCTATTAACAGTACCACCTTCTTCATCTACTGCTATAATCATTTTAATCTTAGAATTATTCTGATAACTAGATATAGTAGATTTAAGACTATCTTTAGATTCATTAATAACATCTCTACCAAACAATATATAACCACCTAAATTATAGTTTAATGCATCTTGAGATGCATTAAACTCAGGAGTTCTAACAAAAAACATTTGACCAACCTTTTCTTCTAAAGACATAGTATTTAATATTTCAGTAGCTCTATCTAAAGTAACTGCTGTATGTAATAGATCTATTCTATAAGCTATAGGATCTTTATTAGAATTAAGTTCTTCTTTATAAAATACTTTTACATAATCTTTAGGATTTATAACTTTAGCATTCATTATAATATTACTATCTACTTTTATAGTATATTTAATATTAGATTCATCATGTAATATAATAGTTTTATCATCTATAGAATCTATATATCCTATAACTACTTTAGATTCTTTCTTAATATCTACT
>JAVXTN010000182.1:0-1995 GCA_036642635.1 Erysipelotrichaceae bacterium | reverse complement strand
TAATAGAACAAAAGGTAATAATGTTAAGTATGCAGATGATATGGAATATCTAATATTAAGCCTATTAAATAAATTTAAGATATCAAAAGAGGAAAGAGTTGGATTTAGTAAAAATTTACTATTTAGCCATTGTGGTTTAATCAATGAGAATTATAGATTAGTTAAAGGTAATACACTTAAGTTTAGTCAAATGATCGATATGCCTGTACAAACTATTAATGAATGTTTTGATTATACAAATAATAGAATGCTAAAGACCTTACAAAGTGCATTAAACAGAATGCAAAGGCAGGCATTAATCACTTGGAGTAATGGATATAACATGGTTCTAGTAGATGATAAAGGACAAGAGTATTTAGAAATTGCAACCATAGAAGATGAAAAGGCAATAATGTCCATTGAAAGAAATATAATGCTTAAAATAGGTTATACAAATAAGAGATTAATATTTACTGGTGGTCAATGGAACTCATTTAAAGAAAAGGCTACTAATCAATTGAAATCAATATATCCAAACATTAAATATTATTATGATAATATAAGTTTCAACTACAATAATGAAGATGTTACAAAGGTTTTGAATGAGTATGAAACAATTGATAAGAAACAAGTTAAGCAAGAGGTTAATAGTAAATTTAGTAAGTCATTAGATGGAACTATTGATAGAAGACACAAGAAAGCTAAAGAAAAGACACCTTTTGGTAAGAGTTTCGAAACAATAGAAAACTATAGAAAAAGTAATGTATTCCCGCAGGAGCAAAAGGAAATCAAGGATATTATAATAAATAATAACAGTGAAAAAGTTGTATTAAATAAAGATTATGATAAGACTAAAGTTAAATACTTACAAAAAACTTTCTTTGAAAAATATAATCCAATCAATATGGAACAACTAAATTTTAATGAAGTTGATATAGTAGAAGAAGAGAATATACCATTCTAAAGGTTCAAATAAAGCCATTTATCTAATATTGATAAGTGGCTTTTATAATGTGTTAATAAAAAGTTGGCACTTTAAACTTCACTATATACTAAAGCTTAAATACTTATATAGTACCTTTTAAAGTGCCAACTTTTATGAAAAAGATTAAAAACCAAAAAACTCCAACGCAAGTTGGTCTATTGACCAGTTGGGATTTTACGAACGAATGTGAAGTAATAATCCTAACCGATAGACGTATTTGTCTAAGTAACATAATCAATTAATAAACTCTCTAGCGAAGAACTCACACTGGTGTTATGTTACTTGTATCACTAAGTCTATAGACTCGCTACACGCTCGATTATACTTCTATAGCCTTGATGTTATGTGCATTCGCATAGCTTTTAATGTGAAGTGAGTCTAGTAGGTGCTTTAAAGTCTTTAGGTTAAAAATAAGATGTATAGTTTATTGAAGTTTGAGAACTAAAGACCTTAAAAACCAATAGAACAAAATTCGTATGCAGGAACACGTCTTATCGTTCCGAAGAAGAATGCGTTAGCAACAAACCACCTTGCGTGGTGCGTTAGGATGCGAAACAGTGCAGTAACTAAAATCATTCATCTGACTAACGTCAGATAGCCTTTAGAGGTTTTATATAGAGCTCAAGAGTGATATAATCGACTTTGAAAAAGTTATGGGAGATTATATTAACATTATGTTAGAATTATAGATAATAATCAGTAAGGAGGGTGACTTATGAATAATAAAGATATAAGTATATTAACTAATAAAGAACTATATGAATTAAGATGTGAGCAGTCAAAAGAATTAAAAGAAGAAATAGAGTTTATTGAAGGTGTATTAGTATGTAGTTCAAGTACTTCTATATTACATAATAAAATAGTATTTAGACTAGCATCTGCTATAGACACATTTTTAGATGGTAGTAAATGTGATGTATTTGCAGATGGAATAGAAATGATACTAGAAGAAGGTGAAAAGGGTAGTTATATTAAGCCAGATGTGTTTATAACTTGTAATACTACTTATAACAAGCAAAGTGTTACTTCTA
>JAVXTN010000181.1:0-2011 GCA_036642635.1 Erysipelotrichaceae bacterium | reverse complement strand
GACCTTAAACTATAGTAAATATAAAATATATTAAGAAAAATAAGATAAAATTTAAAAAAAAGTTAAATTTTATCTTTTTTTGTGTTAAAATTACTATAAGAAAAAATTATTAACAAGGAGGCATTTTATGATGATTGCTAAAGAAGTATTAGAAGTTATTAATAAGCTTAGCTTTGAAGGTGAATTTATTGAAGCTAAAGCCCATGGAGATGGGTATATTAATGATACTTATGCATGTTATTTTAAAACAAAGGATAAGAATGTTAAACGTTATATATTACAAAGAATAAATCAAGATGTATTTAAGAATCCTGAACAATTAATGAAGAACTATCGTGCAGTTACTGACTATTTAAAAGTTGGCATTGCTAAACGTGGTGGAGATATTTATAGAGAAACTTTAACTATTATACCTGGTAAGGATGGTAAAGATTATGTTAGAGATTCTTTAGGTAATTATTGGAGAGGTCTAATCTTTATAGAAGATACTATTTCTTATACTGTAGTTAATGGAGTAGATGATTTCTATAAAACTGCTTTAGCATTTGGTAATTTCCAATATCAATTAAAGGATTTCCCTGCTGAAACTTTATATGAAACTATCCCTAACTTCCACAATACCGTTTCTAGGTATGAAGATTTTGAAACTGCTTTAAAGAAAGATTTATCTGGACGTAAAACTTTAGCTAGAGAACAAATAGACTTTGCTATAACTCATAAACCTTTAGCTAGTGCTTTAATTGATATGTTAAATAATCATGAGTTACCTTTAAAGGTTACTCATAATGATACTAAGCTTAATAATATATTAATGGATGCTAATACTAAAAAAGGATTATGTATTATAGATTTAGATACTATTATGCCTGGTTTAGTTGCTTATGATTATGGAGATAGTATTAGAGCTGGTGCTTGTTGGAGTGCTGAAGATGAAAAAGATTTAGATAAAGTTTATGTAGATCTTGATTTATTTGAAGCTTATACTAAAGGTTTTATTGAAGGATCTAATGGTGGTCTAAGTGAAAACGAAATTAAAACTTTACCATTAGGAGCCCAAGTTATATCTTATGAATTAGGATTAAGATTCTTAACAGATTTCTTAGATGGCGATATTTACTTTAAAACTAGTTATCCTATGCATAATTTAGATCGTTGTAAAACACAATTTAAATTAGTAGCTGATATGGAAGAAAAGAAAGAAGAATTAAACGCAATACTTAAGAAATATATGAAAAAGAATGCTTAGGCATTCTTTTTCATGTATCATAGTATGTACACCTAAGTTCTTTTAGGTCCCAATTTATATGGAGGTAGTATGAAAAAAATATCCAGTATAATATTAATTGCTATATTGTTTTTAGTAAGTGGATGTACTAAAGCCGGTATAGAAGTTAAAACAGAACTAAACATTAACAAAGATAATTCAGGAACTAGAATTATGAATTTTAGTGTAGATAAAAATACTTTTGGTTCTGGAATAGGCCCTCAAAATGAAGATTTTAATAACTTAATTAAAATGAATATTCCAAAAGAATTGGAATATTCATTAGTAGAAACTAACAGTAGTTATGATTATTCAATTGTTATGAAGTTTAAAAGTTTAGAAGAATATAAAGCTAAGGTAACTAAGATTATAGGTAAAGAAGCTATCATTAATATTAAACAAGCAGATTCTGTATTTGCTAGTGGTATAAGTATTAATGAAAACTTTACTAGTACTGACTTAACGCAATGGTTAATTAAATTATTAGAAGATAAAAAAATATTAAAGAATACTGATTTAACTTATGATAAAAACAGTGTAACCTTTAGAATATATAAACTTTGATACTATTATAAATGAAGATGACAGTTATAATAGAGAAATAAGTTTTGTTATGAGTAAAGCTAGTTATGAGTTAAAAACTCAAGAATTAAAAGAACACATGTCTAAAATTACACCTAAAGAAGCACTAGGAACATGGACTAATGATTCTAATAACTATACTTATAAAGTAAGCTTTAAAGCTAT
>JAVXTN010000180.1:1119-2016 GCA_036642635.1 Erysipelotrichaceae bacterium | reverse complement strand
GCTGATTTTGGAGTATTAGAGATATATGAACCTACATCATTATTGTTTGTTTTAGCAGGATGTTCTTCATTAACTTTTATTATATATTTATTACCAGGTAAGATAAAGAAAGTATTTATGGTTATTAGTGTTATGTTCTTTGCTATTTATGCTTTAGCACAAAGTACTTATTTTAATTTATTCGCTAAGTTTATTACTTTTAATGATTTATCTTTAGCAGCTGAAGGTACTGCTTTTGTAGATGCATCTTATATACATTTTTCTTATAGTTTAATAATAATGATGGTGGCTACTATCGCTTTATTAGTAGTAGCAATAAAACTAGTTCCTAGTGTTACTAGGGTTAATAAGAAGAGTAGTATAGTTGCGATAGTAGCTATTGGTATGTTTGTGATTGGAGCTAGAGCTACATTACAACCAGTGTTAAATCCTAGTTTATGGAATGCTAATAGTTCTACTGGAAATATATATAAGGATTATACAGATACTACTAAGTCTTTATTATTAAGTGGAGTATATGAATATGCTTTAAGAGATGCTATATTAACATTTGTTCCACTTAATGAATTAGAAAATCATGAACTTATATCTAATCTAGATGAATACTATAAAGAAAAAAAAGTAGTTCATACTAATAATGATTATACAGGTATTTTTAAAGATAAGAATGTAGTAGTTATACAATTAGAAAATATAGATAATTGGATGTTAACTGAAGAAAACATGCCAACATTATATCGATTAAGAAATGAAGGTTTAGACTTTGTTAATCATTATTCAGCTTCTTTCTCAACAGGTAGAACCTTTAATACTGAATTTATAGCTAATACTGGATTAATACCACCTACTAAAGGAGAAGCACCTTCTTATATATTTAGTAAGAATGAATATCCTTAT
>JAVXTN010000180.1:0-1109 GCA_036642635.1 Erysipelotrichaceae bacterium | reverse complement strand
AGACTCTTATCATACAAGTAATGGTAATATTTATAATAGAGCACAAGTACATAAAACCTTTGGTTATAGTAGTTATAGTAATTATGATCAAATGGGAATGACACATAGTGAATTAGATTCTGAATTAATTAATGCTTATGATAAATTTATAAAAAAAGATAAATTCTTAAGCTTTATTATTACTTATTCAGGACATGGACCTTTAGCTAAAACTAAAATAGAATGTAGTAAAAACTATGATGCAGTAAAAGAATATGCTAATAGTGATGATGAAACTTATGTATGTGGTTTAGCTCAATCTAATGAAACTGAACAATTCATAAAAGCTTTAGTTGATAAGATGGAAGCTGATGGAAGCATTAATAATACAGTATTAGTATTCTATACTGATCATTATGCTTATAGTACTATAGATGCTAAAACAGAATTAGAATTAAAAGGTACTAATGATACTAACATGTTACAGAATACTCCTTTCTTTATATATTCTAAAGGAACAGAACCTAATAAAGTAGAGAAAGTAACTAGTTCAATTGATATATTACCGACATTAACAAATTTAATGGGTTTAAATACTAGTTATGAATATTATATAGGACACGATGCCTTTAGTAAGGATGGAGGAGAAGTATTCTTCCAAGATGGATCTTACTATGATGGAAAGACTTATTATCAAGTAGGATCTGATAGTTATATTGCTAATGGAAATAAAACAGCTATTGCTAATAACAATGAAAGATTACAAAGAAGTTGGGATATATTGAATTCGAATTATTTTTCTAAAAAGAAATAGGGGTATAGTATGAAAAAACTAATACATAGATTTATAAATAAATTTAAAACTGATAATTCATTTAAGTTTGTAAGTTTATCATTCTTATTAATGGTGATGCTTAGCGCGTATTGCTTGAACGCGATTAGTCCGTATATACATTTAGTACCTAGTTTAATTGTAGGTAGTATATTAATAGTTATAGGTATATTAATATGTATATTAATATTTAAGAATATTAAAGTAGCTAAAATATTAAATATATTCTTTTGTATTATATTAATTGCTAGTAGTTTATTATTAAATAAGTTTGAAAGCTATATAGCTAATGTACTTA
>JAVXTN010000179.1:0-2042 GCA_036642635.1 Erysipelotrichaceae bacterium | reverse complement strand
GTTTAAATAAACTAACAAATTTTTTTATATAGTTTTACAATGTAAAACATAAAGGTAAATATTCCTAGTAATTAATTGTTAGTTTATTTAAACTTACAAAATTAATATTAAAATAGACGAAAATCGTTACTAAATTACATTATCTTCAAAATTATTCTTAATTAATCTATATTCTTGTGTTAAAATATAAATAACAATAAGGAAGTGTTAAAATGAAAGTAGTTATAGCATGTGATTCATTTAAAAGTTGTTTATCAAGCAATGAAGTAGCAAAACATTTAGCATCAGGAATTCTTCAAGAAAACCCTAATCACCAAGTTATATCTTACGCAATCGGAGATGGTGGTGAAGGAACACTTGAAGCCTTTTATGAAACCTGCCATGGGAAATACATTAAAGTAAAAACAGTAGATGCATATCTAAAAAAGATAGAAGCACAGTATGTTCTAATTGATAATGATAAAACAGCAGTAATAGAAGTAGCTCAAATAATTGGATTAGCAATGTATCCAAGAGAAAAAAGAATGCCAATGTATGCAAGCAGCTATGGAGTAGGTCTAGTACTAATAGACGCCTTTAAGAAAGGTGTAACAAAAATTATAATAGGATTAGGAGGAAGCTCAACATGTGATGGAGGAATGGGACTACTACAAGCACTAGGAGCTAAATTTTATGATAATAAACAAAATGAACTAAACCCTCAAGCAGTTAATTTAGAAAATATAGATAAAATAGATGTTGAAAATTTATATGATTTTAAAGGGATAGAATTGATTGCAGCTTGTGATGTAAAGAATCAACTATTAGGAGAAAGTGGAGCTACCTATGTATTTGGTAAACAAAAAGGATTATATCCTAATCAAATGAAAAGAATAGAAAATGGAATGCATAACTATGTAAATAGAATGTATCAACAAACTAAAATAGATCTTAATGCATGTATAGGAGGAGGAGCAGCAGGAGGAATAGGAACAGCACTAATAAGTATGTTAAATGCTAAAATGGAAAGAGGAATCGAATTACTATTAAGCTATAGTGATATAGAAGATGAAATAGCAGACTGTGATCTAGTAATAACTGGAGAAGGCCAAAGCGATTTACAAACTAAGTACGGTAAAGTCCCAGTAGGTATACTAGAAATCGCAACAAAATACAATAAACCAGTTATATGTATAAGTGGAGCACTAGGCTTAGAATACCGTAGTCTATATGATTTAGGCTTTATAGGTATATATTCAATAGCAGACAGAGCAATGAGCTTTCAACAAGCATTAGATAATGCAGCACCAAAGCTAGAAGCAACAGCCTATGCAATAATTAAAACAATAGAAGCCTTTAGAAATGAGGATAATTAATGCTAAAAGAAGAAGAATGTAATAAGATGTCAATCCTATTTAAAATGTTAATGCAACCAGTAAGATTAGAAATACTATCACTACTATTTGTAAAAGAATGCTGTGTTAATGAAATGGTAGAAAAACTAGGATTAGACCAATCTAGAATATCACACCAACTATCAATACTAAAATCTAATAGAATAATAAAAGATAGAAGAGAGGGTCGTAATATATATTACTCATTAAGAGATAAACATATAGAAAATATATATAAGATGGCACAAGAACACGTAAATGAATAGATATTTAGCAATAGACTTTGAAACAGCCAATAGTAGTCCTTTAAGTGCTTGTGCAATCGGATATACCCTAATCGAGGATGGTACAATACTCGTTAGTGATTCAATGCTTATTAAACCACCAATAGGTTATGATAACTTTAATTACCATAATACAAAGGTTCATCATATAACCAGTTCTATGGTATATGATGAACCTACCTTTGATAAAGTTTATGCCACTATAGAACCTTACTTTATAAACAGTATTATAGTAGCACATAATGCTAGTTTTGATATAAGAGTATTAAGTGCTTTGAAAGAAGCTTATGGTTTATGTATACCTTGTATAAATTATTTATGTACAGTAAGTTTATCAAGATTAGTATATCCTGATTTATGTAATCATAAATTAGATACAGTAAGT
>JAVXTN010000178.1:0-2064 GCA_036642635.1 Erysipelotrichaceae bacterium | reverse complement strand
TAAATTTAACTAAGTTTAAACGTAATGATCTTAAGATAGTAGTAGATGAATTAAAAACAACATTTGATTATATATTATTAGATACACCAGCAGGTATAGAAACTGGCTTTTATGATGCTATATCTATAGCAGAAGAAATAATAGTAGTAGCAACACTAGATATAACATCTTTACAAGATGCTGATCGAGTAATAGGTATATTAATGAAAGAAAATCTAAGTAAGATATCATTAGTACTTAATAAAGTTAATCTAAATTACATAAATAATGGTATAAGTATTAAAATTAAAGATGCTCTTGATTGGTTATCATTACCCCTATTAAGTATAATATATGATGATACTCAACTAATTAAAAGTAATAATAGGGGTATACCTATAGCATTAAATCATGAATCATTCAGTTATGAATGCTTTAATGTAATGGCTAAACGCCTTAATGGCGAGAATATAGAACTATTAAAACCTAAAGATGTAAGCTTTATTAAAAGATTATTTAAAACAAAATGATTTTATAACTTAATAGATGTGTAATTTACCAAATTATGTGTTAAAATAAATAAAGAGGTGATTCCATGTTTAAAGAAATTTTTAAAAAAATTGATGAAAGTTTAACACTTCAATTTCTTATTAAAGTAATATGCTTTCTTATAATATTTCTATTAATTGTATCTACTTATTCAGTTTGGGGTTCTTGGTTAGATATTATTAGACAGATTATTACCCCTTTCGCTATTGGTTTTGGTTTAGCTTATATAATACATCCAATTATTGAATGGCTAGAAAGTAAGGGTATTAAAAAGCATATAGCTATATTCTCTTTTGTTATTATTGTTATTACTGGAATTGTTGTTTTAGTTTGTGTCTTAGTTCCTATGATTTATGATAAGGCTGTTGCTTTTATGAGTTCTATGATCTTTGGTGTAGAATGGTTATTTGAAAAAATTAGTGAAATGGGTGGTAATCAAGCTGAACAAATATCCATTCTAGATGAATTAAGTAAGTCTGTTACAGATGCATTAAATTCTTATCAAAATTGGTTACCTGGTCTTACTAAGGCAATCCCAGATATGCTTACATATTTATTGAATGTTTTAACTAATTCTATTTTTAGTATTATTGTTGCTATTTATGTTTTATTTGATTATCAAAAAATGAAGAATAAAGCTAGAGATATATTAATTAGATTGTTTCCTAATGTTGGTGATTATTTAAGTGATATGGATGATAGTTTAATTGAATATTTAAAAGCATTATTGATATTGATGGCAATTAAAGCAGTAGAATATTGTTTGTTTTATTTCTTAGTTGGACATCAAGATTGGTTAATACTAGGTATTATTACTTCTATAGGGTTAATTATACCTTATGTAGGACCTACAATTGCTAATATTATTGGTATAATTACAGCTATATCTTTATCTCCTATAAGATTATGGATAGTAATAATAGGTATGTTAGTACTACCTAATGTTGATTCTTATTTAGTAGTACCTTTTGTACATAAAAAAAGAAACGCATTGGGACCATTGTTTACGTTGTTTGCTGTATTCTGTGGTGGTGTACTTGCAGGCGGAATTGGTATTATTATATCAATACCAGCAGCAGTACTAATTAAATCTATATATGATACATATAAATTAAAGCATGCATAGCATGTTTTTTTATTTATAGCATACAATTAATTAGGAGGAATAATATGCCAAATAATTATAATTTTAAAAAACATCATAATAGTAATAACTATTATGATGAAGTAAAACCTACTTATAGTTTAGTCTATCGTTTAAGTATTTTTATAATGATAACTCTTATAGTAGGTTTAAGTTTATTAATTAATGATAAAATTAAACTATTTAGCTTTAATTTAAGTAGTTATATACCCTATGAGAAATGGTTTAATAATACTAGTATACCTGTAATGAAACAAGCAGAATATAAGTTAATAGAAGGCAATAAATATAGTAATGGAACTAACCAAGTAAATAATATAAATGATGGAATAGTAATAAGTATTAAAGAAGATGAAAAGATAAGTATCGTTATTAAACAAGATAATAATATA
>JAVXTN010000177.1:0-2134 GCA_036642635.1 Erysipelotrichaceae bacterium | reverse complement strand
TTATCTATAATAAATATTATATTAGTTTATAATTTAGAAATGCTTAATGATAGTATAGGTACTATAGTACTTATAGTGTTATTGATAGCTAATATTATAAGGATTAAGGAAGTAAATTATAAGTTGATTAATTTTTATATGTATCGTTATATAAATCCATTTAGAGGAAAGATAAGAATTAATCATACTAAAGATTTATATCGTAATTCAGTTAATATGTTAGTTATTAGAGGGAAACTTATAAGGGAAGATAAGTTTTTAAAGCAGTTTTTTAATAATAATAATAAAAAGTCATCAAATTTATGATATAATTCTAGTCATAAGGAGTGTGCTTATGAAAAAGAAGATTTCAATTATGACTTTAGCTATAGTAATGATTATATTAAGTGGATGTGCACCTAGTAAGCCTACTATTACTACAACAGCTTATCCAGTAGAATATTTAGTTAAAAGAATAGGTGGGGATTATATAAATGTTAAATCATTATCTAATTCAACAATGATTCAAACTTCACAGATAAATCCAGATTATAAGAATATATTAAAAGATACTGATGTATTATTTTATATTAATGGATTAGAACCTTATTTTGATATTTATAATAAGGAGATTACTGATGAATGTAGTAATATGGTAGATTTAGGATTAAATTCTGCTATATATAAATTTAATAGATATAGTAGAAGTTATGTTAATGATCAAGCAGTTGGTATAGAAACAGATTATTATGAGGGTAATACCTTTAAGAGTGTTGATAAGTATAATAATGATCCTATGATATGGATGGATCCTATTGCTATGATATCAATGGCTAAAACAGTTAAAGAATACTTAGTAGAAAAATATCCAGAGTATGGTAAAGTATTTAATGATAATTATATAAAATTAGAAGCAGAATTAGCAAGAATGGATGCTGAATACCAAGTTATAAATAAAGAACATATGAATATAAGTTTTGTAAGTATGAGTTCTAGTTTTGGATATTGGCAGAAATCATATGGAATTAAAGTATATCCAGTAATACTTAGTAAGTATGGAGCAATACCTACTGATGCACAGTTAAAACTAATAAAAGAAAGAATTATTAAAGATAAAGTTAAATATATAGCTTATGAAACTAATATGAGTGATGATATGAAGAAAGTATTTGATGAGTTAGTAGCTGATTGTGAACTAATGAGTATTAATTTAAATAATATTAATAGTATAACAGCAGATGATACAGCAGCTAATCGAGACTACATGACATTAATGTATGGAAATCTTTCTGAATTAGAATCTATTGCGAAGTAGACAAAGTCTACTTCGCTTTTATATTTGATGATTTAAGAAGTGATATTTGTGGTAAAATATAAATAGATGGAGGATTTAAAATGAAAAAAATGCTAATAATAGATGGGAACTCATTATTATTTAGAGCTTACCATGCAACTGCTTTTGTAAATATGATGAAAACAAGTAATGGAATACCAACAAATGCAGTGTATGGGTTTGCTGGTATGATAAATAAAGCTATGGAACTAATACAACCAGATTATGTATTAGTAGCATGGGATACCGGTAAACCAACCTTTAGACATAAAGAATATCCAGCTTATAAAGGAACAAGAAAACCAGTAGATGAAGAATTAATAATCCAATTTGATATGGCAAGAGAGTTTTTAGATTCATATGGTATTACAAGATATGAAGAAGAAGGAATAGAAGCAGATGATATTATAGGATCAATGGTTAAAGCTAATCATGATATAAACATAAACATATTGACTAGTGATAGAGATTTACTACAACTAATTGATGATACAACCAGTGTTTGGCTTTTAATTAAAGGTATGTCAGATATTAAAAAGATGGATGAAGCTACATTATTAGCAGATAAACAAATAACACCTAAACAAGTATGTGATCTAAAAGGTATAATGGGAGATTCTGCTGATAATATACCAGGAGTTAAAGGAATAGGTGAAGTAGGAGCAACTAAACTACTAGTAGCTTATGGTACATTAGAAAATGTATATGAACATATAGAAGAAATTAAAGGAAAACAAAAAGAAAAACTTATAAATGATCGAGAAATAGCTATTCTATCTAAACATTTAGCAACCATAAATACTAGTTTTAATATACCATTTA
>JAVXTN010000176.1:0-2160 GCA_036642635.1 Erysipelotrichaceae bacterium | reverse complement strand
ACCAAGTACTCATATCATATATATTAAATACAGTAGTACTTAATAATAACTTAACTGATGAAAATAGTTCTAAAGATACATAAGGAGTAGTTAATTTAGCTACTTCAGTTCTTGATGGTAATGGTAACATTGTAAAGAAATAAGCACATAACAAATAAAATATAAATGAATAAACTATAGTAACTCTAGTTACTAAAATAGAACCATATCTATTATATTGTATTAATACATAAGGTATTGTAATTAATAAAGCTAATAATGGAAATACTAATATAGCAGTCCTTATTGGTATTAGATATATTGACATTCCATTCACCCCTAATCTTTTTCCACTAATTTTAACATTAACTATCTTTAATGTCTAATACTAATTATATTTTTAACATTCTATATCCTACTCCTACATGAGTTTGAATATATTTATCATTAGTATTACCTTCTAATTTCTTTCTTAAATAAACCATAAATACTCTTAAAGAAGCAACATCATTATCCCATCCACTTCCCCATACATTCTTAGTTATATAATTTAGAGTTAGTACCTTACCTATATTTTGAGCTAATAAACATAATAACTTATATTCTATAGGAGTTAAATGTAGTTCTTCTTCTTTTATATATGCACTACCTTTAACATAATCTATTTTAAGATCTCCATTAATAAAAATAGAAGACTCTTCTAAAGTTATACCTACTACTGAATGAATCCTTCTTAAACTAGCTCTTATTCTTGCTAATAGTTCTTCTACAGAAAAAGGCTTAGTTAAGTAATCATCAGCACCTTCATCTAATGCTAATATTTTATCATTATCATCACTTCTAGCACTTATAACTATTATTGGCATATTAGACCAACTTCTTGTTTTTTTAATTATTTCTATACCATCTATATCTGGTAATCCTAAATCTAATAATATCATAGAAGGTTTATATTCAGATATTATTTCTAAAGCTTCTTTACCATTAGTTACACTCATATATTTATAATCATGAGTTTCTAATGTCATAGCTATTAAATTTCTAATCGCAGCTTCATCTTCTACTACTAATATAAGTTCTTTATTCATAGTTTTTCACCTCTTCATAGGGTAATGTAAATGAGAATATACTTCCTTTAGGTTCATTATCTTTTACTAAAATTTGACCACCATGAGCATTAACAATAGATTTACATAAAGCTAAACCTAAACCTAAGCTTCTTCTACCATCAATTACAGTATTTTTAGGAGTATAGAACATATCAAATATCCTTAACTTATCTTCTTTAGATAAACCTACTCCATTATCAGATATAGATACTTTAACATACTTACCTTGTTTCTCATAGTTAATTAATATCGTTGATCCTTCTGGAGTATATTTTATTGCATTATCAACAATATTAATTATTACTTGTACAATAAGATGGGCATCCATCTTACATACTATAATAGAATTATTATTTATTACTTTAATTGTATGCTTTAATGATCGACGATTAATATGAGATATAGCTTCTTCTATTATTTCGTCGATTAGTTCTGGTATAAGTTTTAAATGCATGGTTCCATCTTCTATTTTAGTTACAGATAATAGATTTTCAACTATATTAATTAACCACATAGAATCATCATAGATATCACTATATAGTTGAAATCTATTATCTTTTGTTAGTTTAGCTTCACTTCTAATTAGTACATTAGCATTACCACTAATACTAGTTAAAGGAGTTCTTAAATCATGGGATATAGATCTTAATAGATTAGCTCTTAATTGTTCATTCTTAGCTAAAGTAGCAGCTGCTTCTCTTTGTTTACTAGCATTATCTTTTTCTAATGCTAGTGCACATTCTCCTAATATAGATAACATTATATTATTCTCAAAGGTTTCTAAAGCTTTAGTATCTACTGATATACCTACTACACCATAAACTTTATCAGAAGCTCTTACTGCTAAATATAGACATTTACTACTTCCTAATGTATTAGTAGTAGCACCTGCATGTTTTTTATTTTTAAATACCCAATGTGCTACTGCTCTTTCATTACTACATATCAAATTATCTGCCATCTCTTTATCTTCTATAGTAGTAAACACTATAGGTTCTTGTAGTATTTCATCCTTAATAGGATAAAATACTATATTACGATTAAATAATTTTAATAATTGTTTAGAAGTAAC
>JAVXTN010000175.1:0-2194 GCA_036642635.1 Erysipelotrichaceae bacterium | reverse complement strand
CTTACAGTCTCTTCTTTACCATTTATATTAAATTTAGCTGTATCTCCATCTACACATTTATTTAAGGTTACAACATTATTATTTAATGGCTTAGATTTTTCAATATCTTCTAATTTAGTTATAAATACAGCTATAACTAATATAATTATAACTGATAAAAGCTTAGATCTACTAAATCTAAGCTTTTTATATTTTTTATAGTTTTTATATATTCTTTTTTCCTTCATTTAATCCCCTCCTATTTAATCTATTACATCTTCTTTTCTTAATTCTTTTTTATAAAATCTATAGAACATAGCTACTGTTATACAGGCTGCTAATGTATCTGATATTGGTTCAGCAACTAGTACTGAGAATACTTTAGGTCCATCAATTACCATAGTACTTATTGGTTCTGACATCTTAATTGCTAAATTAGTTTTATTTATAAGGTTAGGTAATACATATATTAATGGTATTAACAATACTATTTTTCTTGTTATTGCCATTGCTAAAGATACTTTAGCTTGGCCTAATGCCATAAATGATTGTTGACACGCTATTTGTGCTCC
Source organism: Erysipelotrichaceae bacterium (assembly GCA_036642635.1). Taxonomy (GTDB): domain Bacteria; phylum Bacillota_I; class Bacilli_A; order Erysipelotrichales; family Erysipelotrichaceae; genus JAVWHP01. The sequence continues at coordinate 1,643 of JAVXTN010000175.1, read as the reverse complement.
GAAGAAGAATGTTCCTAATAGGAATATTCTTAATGAATAAGATGCATACATCACTGTTATAGGATCTTTAGTAAAGATACTAACAAATATATTAGCAAACAACATAATTCCTCCACCTAATAATAGAGCTAATCCCATACATAGTTTTAATACTAATTTAAATGTTTGTCTTACTCTTGTATAATTTTTAGCTCCATAATTAAAGCTTAATATTGGTTGAGCACCTTGACATAATCCTTGTAATGGTAAAATTATGAATTGCCATAAACTCATTATTATAGCCATAGTAGCTACTGCCATGGTTCCTCCATATAATGATAGTTGATTATTAAATGATATTTGTAATAAACTTTCTGTCATTCCCATTACAAATGGAGATATACCTAATGCTATAATTGAAAAAACAATACGAATATCTGGCACTAAATATTTCTTTCTTATTTTTATAGTGCTTTCTTTACCAAACAAGAATTTAAGTACCCATAAGGCTGATACTCCTTGTGAAATAATAGTTGCTAAAGCTGCTCCTGATACTCCCATATTGAAACCAAATATAAATATAGGATCTAATACTATATTAATTATAGCTCCTATTAATACTGTATACATTGCTGTTTTAGCAAATCCTTGTGTATTTATATAAGCATTCATTCCTAATGTTATTTGAACAAATATAGTACCTAAAGCATATATACCTACATACGCACTTGCTGAGGGTAATGTATCTGCTGTTGCTCCAAACATCATTAATAAAGGATCTTTAAATATTAAAATAACTGTAGTAAGGATTATACCTAGTGAAATTAGGAGAACAAAACTTATTGTCATAATTTGTTCTGCTTTATCTTTGTTTTTCTCTCCTAATTTAATAGCACATAGTGGAGCACCACCAACTCCTACTAGTTGAGAAAATGCTGTTATAAGGGTAAGGATTGGTAGTGCTACTGATAGTCCAGCCATTGCTACTGTTCCATCACTCATTTGACCAATATAAATACGGTCTACTATATTATATAGTACATTAACTAGTTGTGCTACAATTGATGGCAAAGCTAGTGATAGTAATAGTTTTGATATCTTCTCTGTTCCTAAACGATTATTAATTGACATATATGTACCTCCTTGCATTGTGGCATTATAGCAAATAATTGTGTGAATTGTAAGGTATTTGCTATCTTTTTTCTTTACTAGTAATATTTTCTATATAATCCTTATCATACTCTTTAGCTTCATATACTTCATTAGCTTTATTATAATTTAAATAATTTATTATTATTACTTTATTACTACTATAAGCAATAAATAATCCTAGCTTACCTTGTTTTAATGCTTCTTTATAATCTATATCATCAAATGTATTATATTTAAGATAAGCTTTAATCTTTGATAAAAGCTTATCTTCTATATGTAGAAATGCATAAACACGCCCAAATTGATCACTACACATTTTATCGTAACATAATAAATCTCTTATTTTCATTTGTTCTAGTTTTAATTCCTTTAAACAAAAATCATATACTTGTTTTGCATAGGTTTCTTGGCTTACTGATTTTTGTTTAAAGGCTTCATGGTAGCAACCAAATTTATATAATAAATCAAAGCATGTTAGTTTAGATTCTTTTAACATATATTTAAAACTAGTA
>JAVXTN010000174.1:0-2195 GCA_036642635.1 Erysipelotrichaceae bacterium | reverse complement strand
ATGAGTACACATCCTATAGCTAAATCTATAGTAGAATATTATAATAAACCAATAAATAATAAACTAATAACTAATATAGAAGAAATAAGTGGTAAAGGTATTAAATGTATAATGTTTGATCATACTTATTTCTTAGGCAATGCTTCTCTAATGTTTAGTAATGGTTATAATAATTTATTAGATAATGATAATACTTGTGTTCATATTATGCAAGATAATGAATATTTAGGTTATATTAGTGTTAGTGATGAATTAAAAACTGATTCTAAATTAGCTATTAAAGAATTAAAGTCTTTAGGTATTAAGAAGTGTATAATGTTAAGTGGAGATAAAGCTAGTGTAGTTAAGATGATTGCTAATGAGTTATGTTTAGATGCTAGTTACGGTCAATTGTTACCTGGTGATAAGGTTGCTAAATTGGAAGAATTTATGAGTAGTGGCCGAGTTGCTTTTGTTGGTGATGGTATTAATGATGCTCCTGTACTTGCTAGAAGTGATATTGGTATTGCTATGGGTGCTATGGGTAGTGAAGCTGCTATTCAAGCTGCTGATGTTGTTTTAATGAATGATACTCCAACTTCTATAGTAACTGCTATTAAGATTAGTACTAAAACAAAATCTATTCTTTATCAAAATATAGTATTATCTTTAGGTATTAAACTTATAGTATTAGTGTTAGCTACATTAGGTATTGCTTCTATGTGGTTAGGTGTATTTGCTGATGTAGGTGTTACCTTATTAGCTGTATTAAATTCTATGAGAGCATTAACTTATAAAGATTAATAAAAATAACCCTATACAATATCTTGTATAGGGTTTTAATTTAATAGCTACTTCTTTTCTTTAACTTCTATAGTAGGTTTTCTAGTGTTTCAGTAGTTGTTGTGTTAGCAGCTACCTTTTTGCCATTAACTAGTATACATAATAATTTAATAATGTAAGCTACTCCAAATATAATAATAATATTTAATAATGAAGGAACAAGTGTTTGACTAATGTAATTAAATATTGTTGCATAATCAGCTTGCCAAGTAACTTGTTGAGTATCAAATCCGTCTTTTATTATTAGTATTGCGTTTCTTAATAAATTTACAGAGAATAGTGTATATAATATTCCAAAAATATTTATAACTAATGCGAATTTACTTGGTAATTCTTTAAAATATCTAATGACATTTTGTGTACTGAATCTTTCTAATAAAGTTTTCTTTTTCATGTGGTTCTCCTTTTTTCCAATATAGTATATCATAGGTTTTTGATTATTAGGTGAACATGCTAAAAATAATTGAAGAAAGTACTTGCATTTCCCTAAGTTAAGAACTATAATAAGAATAGTTCTTAACTTAGGAGGTATACTATGTTATATAAACAGTCTAAACAAAGAGATTTAATTTATAACTATATGAAGGATCTTCATCAACATGTTAGTGCTGAAACACTACATAAGACTTTAAATAGTGGCGATTCTAATGTTTCTTTAGCTACTGTATATCGTAATCTTAATATATTAGAAGAACAAAAAAAGATTAGAAAGTTAGCATTACCTACTCAAGGTTATGTTTATGATGGTAATTATGAACCTCATTATCATTTCTATTGTAGTGAGTGTTCTACATTATATGATATAGATCATAACTATGATGAGAATGTTAATGAATTATTTAAAACTAGTGTTGATGGAACTATTGTTAATCATTCATTAACATTTAGTGGAATTTGTAATAATTGTAGAAATAAACACTGATTGTGATATAATGAATTTAAAGTAACATACTAATTAAGCCTTAAATGTCATAGACATTAGGATATAAAACAGGAGGACATTAAAATGGAATTAAAAGGATCTAAAACAGAACAAAATTTATTAGCTGCTTTTGCAGGTGAATCTCAAGCTAGAAATAAGTATACTTATTTTGCTCAAATGGCTAGAGAAGAAGGTATGGATTCAATTGCTAAAATTTTTGAAGAAACTGCTCGTAATGAACAAGAACATGCTAAACTTTGGTTCAAGGCTGTAAATGGTGATAAGATTGCTGATACTGCATCTAACCTTGAAGCGGCTGCTGCTGGTGAGAACTATGAATGGACTGATATGTATGCTGAATTTGCTAAAACTGCTAAAGAAGAAGGTTTCCAAAAACTTGCTTGGCAATTTGAAGCTGTAGCTAAAATTGAAAAAGGCCATGAAGAACGTT
>JAVXTN010000173.1:0-2202 GCA_036642635.1 Erysipelotrichaceae bacterium | reverse complement strand
TGTATTACCATTAAAAGAAAACTGTATATTACTATTATCAATAATTAAATTAGGTATACAACTATCTTTTAATATATCTTTAGCTTTAGTATCATTACTAACTAATTCTACATGTTTATATGTAGAATTAGTTATATTAGATACTTCATCTATTTTAATGATTTCTCCTTCTTTAATTATTCCTACACGATCACAAAGTTTTTGTACTTCAGATAATATATGTGAACTAAATATAATTGTAGTTCCTTTTTTATTTTCTTCTCTTAATATATTAAAGAATGTTTGTTGCATTAATGGATCTAATCCACCTGTAGGTTCATCTAATATAATTAATTTAGGTGAATGTAAAAGAGCTTGTACAATTCCTACTTTCTTTCTATTACCAAAAGATAATTCTTCTATTTTACGTGTTGTGTCTAGATTTAGTTTTTTACATAATTCATCACAACGTTTACTACAATCATGATCATAAAAAGAAGCACTATAATCTAGTAATTCTTTTACTTTCATATTGTCATAATAAAATACTTCACTAGGTAAGTAACCAATTGAATTAGCTATAGTACTAGATTCTTTTATACAATCTTTATTAAATATAGAAGCACTACCACTAGTAGGAAATATTAAAGCTAATAAGCACCTAATGGTAGTGGATTTACCACTACCATTAGGTCCTACAAACCCAAAGATTTCACCTTCTTTAATATCTAATGAAAGATTATTAATGCCTCGGTTATTCCCATAAAATTTAGATAAATCTTTAATTTCTATAATGTTCTTCATATGTGTTAATCCTTTCTATAATTTATAAAGTTATTATATTACTTTATTTTTATAATTGATATAGTTTTTATATTAAGATTAATAGTTTTATATTAAGATATTGTAAAGATTATAAGCTATAACTATTTATAATTATTAATTAATTATATTTTAATGATTAATTTAATGTGTTATAATAAATTTATAGTCAAGGAGGATTTACAATGACAAAATTTGATGGAAAAGTTATTATAGTTACTGGTGGTGGTAAGGGTATTGGATACGGTGTATCTCGTGCTTTTGCTAAAGTTGGTGCTAATTTAGTTATTACTGGTAGAACAGAAAGTTCATTACTAGAAGCTAAAGAAAAGTTAGAAAAGGAATTTAATATTCAAGTATTATGTGTTCCTGCTGATGGAGGAGATGAAGCTGCTGTTCAAAATGTTATTGATAAAGCAGTAGAAAAATTCAAAAGAATTGATGCTATAGTTAATAATGCTCAAGTATCTGCTTCTGGAGTTTTATTAGCTGATCATACAAAAGCTGATTTTGATTTAGCTATTAATTCTGGTTTATATGCTACATTCTTTTATATGAGAGCTGCTTTCCCTTATTTAAAGGAAAGTAAAGGTTCTGTTATAAACTTTGCTAGTGGTGCTGGTTTAAGTGGCCGTTTAGGCCAATCTTCTTATGCTGCTGCAAAAGAAGGTATTAGAGGTTTATCTAGAGTAGCTGCTAATGAATGGGGAGAATATGGTATTAATGTAAATATTGTATGTCCTTTAGCTATGACACCTGGTTTAGAAAAATGGAAAGAAGCTTATCCAGATCTTTATGAAAAAACAATCAAGGATATACCACTAAGACATTTTGGAGATCCTGAAACTGAAATTGGTAGTGTATGTGTATTCTTAGCAAGTGATGATGCTGCTTACATAAGTGGAGAAACAATCTCTGTTCAAGGTGGAGGAAGTTTAAGACCTTAATAGAGTTAAAGTTTAGAAAAGCATGGTAGCACCTACTAGATAGTAGGTGCTTTTATATTGGGAAAATATACCTATAAATGCACGTTTTAGTAATGATTATGTAACTTATTTTGTAATGTTATTGTTTTCACATGATAAGTTTGCTTTTTAAAAAACATTTATATATAATGAAAATAGTAACAATATCTCTGAAACTCTCAAAGGAGAACTATTATGAAAAGAAATTCGCACACAATTATATTTCAAAAATATAAACTTTTAATTGTCATGCTAATGATATCTTTTACTTTGATTTCTGGATATTGTATTAAAGTATATAATACTGCTTCTACTAAAGTTAATGAAGTAGCAACTAGTACAACAGCATTAAATAAAATTAAACTAGAAACATTCATTAATATAAATGTTAATAAAATTAAAAGCCTATTAGATAGATCAGATAACTTAAGTGAAC
>JAVXTN010000172.1:0-2212 GCA_036642635.1 Erysipelotrichaceae bacterium | reverse complement strand
CACTATCTCCACAAGCTAAACCCATAGCTAAAGGAATTGAACCTATTGCAGCTTGTACAGTAGCTTTAGGAGTATAAGCTACCATAGTAAATACTTTTTCTGAATTATTAAGTTTAGTTTTAATTAAACATATATATACTCCTAGCATTCTAAACATTAAAACAGAGAAAATCAATATAATAACTTTAAATCCTGATGCTAAAGCATAATCAATATTAACACTAGCTCCTACTAATACAAATAATAAGAGTTCTGCTCCAACCCATAATTTATCAAATTTCTTCGATAAACGGATAGCTACAACTTCACGATATTTTTGAATTGATATTCCCATACTCATTACAGCTAATAAACCTGATATGCTAACTATACCATTTAATGATTGTTCTAATGTAACAAATAAAAATGCTATACTTAATATTATAAGTACTTTAGAACTATCTCGCATATGAATAATTTTAAATATTTTACATAGTAATATTCCTGTTGCTACTCCTAGTATTAAACCTAATATAATAGCGATTGGTATATTCAATATTGTTATAGGTGATATGCTACCACCTGTTGCTAAATTAGTAAAAGCAGTAAATAGTACTATTACAAACACATCATCTACTGATGCTCCTGCTAATATCATTTGAGGAATACTTTTATTATTGCCATAGCCTTCTTCCATTAGTTTTAGCATTTTAGGAACAATTACGGCAGGAGATACAGCTCCTAGAACCGTGCCCATAATGGCGGCTTCTAGGATAGAAATGTTTAGTAGCTTGGGTGCTATAATGATCATACCTAATATTTCAAAACATGCTGGTAAGAAACACATAAGGATAGCAGGACGTCCTACCTTTAATAAATCTTTAATATCTAGATTAAGACCAGCTCTAGTTAATATAATTATTAAAGCTATTTGTCTTAAATCAGCTGAAATATTTAATACTGAAGGATCTATAAGATTTAAAACAAAAGGTCCTAAGATGATTCCACATATTAACATACCTAATAACTTAGGTAGTTTTAATTTGATACAAATGCTTCCTAGTAGCATTCCACATAATAAAATTAATGATAAACTAAATAGCATAATAGCCCTCCTAATAAAAAAACTAACGACATCTACAATAAAAATCATTGTAGAAGTCATTAGTTTAAGTTGTTTAAACAGTTTAAGTAATACATAAAGTTTATGTAAACTTTGGGAGACGTTCATTCCCTATACATTAGTTTAGCACATAATATTTTTTTTGTAAATATTTTTATAGTACGTAAGCACCATCTACAGATAGTATTTCTCCACTAATATAAGAAGCCATATCACTAGCTAAAAATAAAAATGCATTAGCAATATCTTCAGCTTCTCCTAATCGCTTTAATGGAACTTGTGAAGACATTCCTGCAATTATTTTTTGGTCAAGTGCTTTTACCATATCAGTAGATATAATACCTGGAGCTACAGCATTTACTCTAATACCAAATTTACCAAGTTCTCTTGATAGTGCTTTAGTCATTCCGTTTAGTGCAAACTTACTAGTAGGATATGCCATTCCTGATGGTTGAGCATATAAACTAACAATAGATGAAGTATTAAGAATTACTCCTTTTCCTTTTTCCTTCATATAAGGCACTACAGCATTACTCATACTAAAAGCTGATTTAACATTAATGTCCATAACACGATTAAATAACTCTTCATCATAAACATCGAAAGGTTTAGATTCAGATACACCAGCATTATTAACTAGCACATCTATTTCTCCCCATTTCTTTACAATAGTTTCAACAACACTATTAATTTCATTACGCTCTAATAAATTAGGACAAAAGCCCATTACATTAGCCTTTAACTCTGATGGTATATTACTCATCGCTTGATCAACAGTTTCCTGTCTAGAACCAAACATAGCAACCTTAGCACCTTGTTCTAAAAAAGCTACTACAGTAGAGAAACCAATTCCTCTAGTACCTCCAGTAACCACTACTACTCTATTCTTTAAAGATTCAAATACATTAGCCATTACAATATCCTCCTTAGCTATATATATTATAGCCTATATTACATAAACTATAAACATCTTCACGTATCTATATTAACTTTTTTTAATATATTAATGTTTAATAACCTAGTGATTCATTAACTATTATAACCTTAATACGATTACTATCAATCTGAGAAGAAAGTTTTACATAAGCTCTACAAATTTTATTCTTACTA
>JAVXTN010000171.1:0-2252 GCA_036642635.1 Erysipelotrichaceae bacterium | reverse complement strand
ACTCTAGCATTTCATTCAAAGATAGTTATAGTAATGACATTAATACTAATCTTTGTACCAGCAATTATTATGTTTTTATTAGAAATGAATAACCCAGCTACATTTGGTAATCTATCATTCTTTGATAAAATACAATGTGCATTATTTCAATCAGTTACTTTAAGAACTTGTGGATTTGCTTCAGTTGATTATGCAGGTTTAACATTAGGTACTAAGTTTATAATGATTATATGTATGTTTATAGGAGGATCTCCAGGAGGAACTGCTGGAGGTATTAAAACTACTACATTAGCAGTAATTATAATATTTATGGTATCTACATTCTTTGGTAAACAAGATGGATCAATCTTTAAAAGATCTATTAATAAAGACATTGTTTTAAGAGCTATAACAATCTTTATGATTAATATAATAGCTCTAAGTATAGGAATCTTTATTCTATGTCTAAGCGAAGGCGCAACCCTAGTAGAAATTATGTTTGAATGCGCAAGCGCCTTAGCAACAGTTGGTTTAACATTAGGTATTACTACTGGGCTAAGTACTATAGGAAAGATAACTATTATTTCATTAATGTATATAGGAAGAATAGGTGCAATTACATTACTTATATCAGTAATTAAAAAAGGATCTAGTAATAGAGGTATTACATATCCAAATGCAACGATCATCGTTGGATAGAGAGGGAAAATTATGAAATCTATTAAATCATCAACAGATAAACAATATGTTATATTAGGATTAGGAATATTTGGCTCTACAGTAGCTAAAACATTAAGTGAATTTAATTGTGAAGTATTAGCAATTGATAATGATATTACTTGTGTTGAACGTTTAGCAGACACAGTTACACAAAGTGTACAATGTGATATAACAGATAAAGAACAATTAGCAGCAGCAGGAGTTGCCGATTGTGATGTAGCTATAGTAGCTATTGGATCACACTTAGAAGAAAGTATATTAGCTATTATAAATTTAAAAGAACTAGGAGTACCATACATAGTAGCTAAAGCTAAAAATAAACGTTATATGCAAATAATGAGTAAAGTAGGAGCTGATAAAGTAGTACGTCCAGAAAAAGAAATGGGAGTACAAGTAGCTAAATCATTATTAGCTAGTAATATTATTGACTTAATTAATTTAGATGATGAATATAATATAGTAGAACTTAATGCTCCTGAATCTTGGGTAAATAAATCACTACGTGATTTAGATGCACGTAATAAATTTGGAATAAATGTATTAGGTATAAGAAAAGTATTAGATAAGAAATTATCTATATCACCTGATGGAGATTACGTAATTCAAGCAGATGATCATCTATTAGTAATAACAGATAATAAATCTTTTGAAAAATTAGACTTTAAATAAGCTCGCAATAGCGAGCTTTTTATTAGTTGTAAATAAAATATATGTATGGTAGAATACACACTCAAGGGTAACCCTATAGGAGAATAATATGCAAAAATCTAAAGGTAAGAAAACTATAATTGTTGATGAATCAACAATTATAGTTAATAATATACAAGATAATTTAAAATTTGATTATCGTAATGATTTAATATCTTATAATAATTTAGAATTGGATACTAATGAATTATTAAACTATGATAATTATATAACATTATCTACTAAAGATGATTACAATAGTAGTTATACTTTAAGACTTATGTATGTCTTTAAAAAGCTATATAACTTTTTAAAGACATCTAATATTTATATACAAGGTGGTACTTCTAATGTTAATGATTATAAGTGTCAATTAAGGTTAGAGAATGGTGATGAAAAACCAATATTTTATCGTGGTGCTTTAATGAGTACTGCGCTATATCCAATAAAATGTTATGCTGCTTATATGAGTGGTAATATAAGTATTAGTAATGATGAAGTAATAGATACTTTAGTAAGTTTAGAAGGTGATTCTTCAACATTAATTAATGAGATTAATGAGTATTTAAATGCTATATATACTATAGGTAATTTTTTACCAGTTCCTATGTTATTTGATAGTGAACGTAGTGGTTATACTTCTAATAAAGCCTCTATAGATCTTACTCTTAGCCAAATATATAATTGGTATAAAAGAAATGAAACTGATGTAGAAGACTCTAATCCAGATAAAGAACTATATGACTTATTTAAAGAAGGTCATTCTAATAAAACAACATCAACAATTAGAATGACCGTAAAGAATACTAAACAATGGCTAAGTAACTTTAAAACATGGAATGAATTTATAGAATCTAACTACTTAC
>JAVXTN010000170.1:0-2255 GCA_036642635.1 Erysipelotrichaceae bacterium | reverse complement strand
GCATCTTTAGATTTCATTACTCCTCCACCAATTATAAACATATTAGGATCTACTACATGTCCTACTGCTGCTAGCATCATGGCAAAATCATATGCAAAGTCATCTACTAATTTAATAGCTAGTTCATTTCCTTCTTTAGCTAATTTAAATACATCTCCTGCATCATTAATATTTTCTCCTAATGCTGCTTTTCCTTTTCTTGTTAGTGCAGTTCCACTTGCTTCATTTTCAGCAGCACCTTTAACTAACCCATTAAATGCTTCTCTTGTACGATCTATTGAGATATTCCCTATTTCTCCTGCATGTCCTCTTTTTCCTGCTATTACATGTCCATTAATACATAATGCCCCACCAATACCAGTAGATACAGATGCATAAAATACTATAGGTAAATTCTTACCTGCTCCTACTACTGCTTCTGCTAATCCTGCTACATTAACATCATTATCTAAATATGTAGGCATATCAAAATAGTCTGATATATCTTTAACTATTGGATAGTCTTCAAATCCAGGTAGATTATTAGCTATTACCATCTTACCATTAATAGTATCTACTGGTCCTGGCACTCCTAATCCTATTCCTTTACAAGTTTGATAATTATCTATTTCTTTTATCATTCTTTTAATCTTATCCATAACATGTTTAGTACCCATTGATACTTCACTTGCTTCTTTAATTTCTTGTAATACTAATCCATCTTGATTAACCTTAGCTACACGAACATTAGTTCCTCCTAAGTCAACTCCTATATAATTTGCCATTGTTTTTCCTCCTAATAATATACATAACTATTCTACCACATTTTATTGACTTTGACTCATTATTTTTATTCTTTTCTTATTATAAAGCCTATTTAAAGGTTTATATTATATTTGATATAATATTTATAAATTACTATTACTATTATATATATAAAAAATAAGCCTTTTTAGGCTTATTTAGTATTTATAATTATTCTTTTACTTCTATAATCTTCATTGCATTAGTAGCACCACATCCTGATGGGTATCCAGCTATTACAATAATTGTTTGTCCAACTTTAATTCCTTGTTCTTTAGCAATTTTATTTGCTAATTCAATTTCATTAATGTGGTCATTTTCTACTTCAGAGAAGATTGTTTTAACTCCCCAAGTAGCAGCTAAACGACGTTTAACTCCTTCATCAAATGTAACTGCAAAGATAGGACATTTAGGACGGAATTTAGAGATTCTTGATGCTGTATTTCCACTTTGAGTAAATGCAACAATAGCAGCAACATCCATAGTCATTGCACATTCAGCAGCTGAAATAGCAATTGCATCTTGTTTATTACGTTCACTTGTAGTGATTGCTTGTTCTAAGCGTTCTTTGTATGGTAAGATTTTTTCCATTGCTAGAGCAATTCTATTCATAACAGTAACAGCTTCAACTGGGTATAAACCAATTGCAGATTCTCCTGAAAGCATAATAGCATCAGTTCCATCTAATACAGCATTAGCAACATCACTTGCTTCAGCTCTTGTTGGTCCAGGATTTGCTTGCATTGATTCTAACATATGAGTAGCAGTAACTACTGGTTTACCAAATGCATTAGCACGTTTAATCATTTGTTTTTGGTAAATAGGTACTAATTCATAAGCAACATCAACACCTAAGTCTCCACGAGCAACCATGATTCCATCAGCTACTTCAAGAATAGCATCTAAGTTATCATAACCTTCTTGGTTTTCTATTTTAGCAATAATCTTAACTTTATCATTACCTTCATCTTTAAGAATAGCACGAATTGCTAATACATCTTCAGCTCTTCTTGTAAATGATGCAGCAATATAATCTAGATCATGTTTTGCAGCAAATCTAATATCACTTTCATCTTTAGCAGATATGAAAGGCATACTTAATTTAACATTAGGTGCATTACAACCTTTACGGTTCTTAATTACTCCTGGGTTATTAATTCTACATTTCATTGTTCCAGCTTTAGCATCTACTTCTAAGATTGATAAACGCATTTTACCATCATCAATTAATAGAGTTCCTCCAGCTTTAACATCATTAAATAATTCTTTACATTGAATATGGAATCTTTCATGAGTTCCCATGATTTCTTCAGCACATATAGTTACTTCTTCACCAATCTTATATGTTTCTTTTTCGTTTTCAAATACTCCTAAACGAATTTCTGGTCCTTTAGTATCTAATAATAAAGCTACATTAGTACCAAGCTTTGCATTAAGCTCTCTTGTTGCTTTTACTTTAGCAAACTGCTCAG
>JAVXTN010000169.1:0-2327 GCA_036642635.1 Erysipelotrichaceae bacterium | reverse complement strand
AAACTATGGTATAGTAAATTCTAAAAATTACCCCCTAGCAACCTTATGTTCTATATATAATTTAAACCCTAACAATATTATTACTTATGATATTAGAATTTCTCAATTATCTTTAGATATTCATGAAATAGTTATTATTGAGACTAATAATACTAGTAATATTATTGATTGTTTTTCTGATTATTTAGAGTTTAAGATATCTTCTAATTCTAATAATAGTAGTATTGTAAGTATTTATAGTAGTGCTAAAATATTAAAGTTTAATAGTTTTGTTATTCTTTTAATTGGTGATAATGTTGATGAATTATTATTGTATGTTAATGATATATTCCTTTAGTAGATAGCTTTAATGTGTTATTATATATGTGTTAGAAAGGCAGATGACTATATGCGTACGATTAGAAGATTATTTGAGGAGTTTACTTCTTTTGAAGGTAGTTTATTTAAATATTCTATGGCTTTCTCTTTATTGTTAGCTTTAGCTCCTGCTTTAACTGTCTTTGTAATGTTATTTAGTTATGCTTATTTAGATGTTAATATTATTACTAATTTCTTTTCTGGATTTTTACCTTCAGATTTGATTGTTCCATTTGTTGAATATATTATTGCTAGAGAATATACTAGTATTCTATCTATTGTAGTTTCTTTAGTTGTTTCGTTTTGGTTAGCTTCTCGTTGTATTTATTCTTTTTTATTAATTAATGCTACGCATGAAGAGATTCCTTTTCCTAAATGGTCGATTAGAATTAAATCTATTATATTATTTATTTTATTAGTTGGTGGTATAATTGGAGCTATTATTATTGCTAGTTTATTAGATGGGATATTTCCTATTATATCTTCAGTATTTATGGTTATTATATTTACTTTATTATATAGAATGTTAAGCTTTAGAAAGAAACCTTTAAGCTATGGTTTAATTGGTGGTTTATTTTCTACTTGTGGTATGTTAATATTAGGTTATGTATTTATACAGTTAGTAACACATTATACTAGATATACTTCTATATATGGGCCTTTAGCATCATTAGTTATATTAATGTTAGCTATGTATGTTATTAGTAGTATAATATATTTTGGTTTTTGTTTAAATATAGTTAATGAAGAAGAGACTGCTTATACTAAGAGTGATTATAAGCATTATTACTTCTATGATTTTGCTTTAAAAGTTACTAATTTCTTAAGAAGAAAATAAAAATATGTAGAAAGTGCGAATAAGATCGCTAGAGGATTATTATGAAGGTTACTATAGAAAAGATGGGTATTAATGGTGAGGGTATTGGTTATGTTAATAAGTTACCAGTATTTATAGATGGAGTATTACTTCATGAAGAAGTAGATATTGAAATAACAGATAAAGAAAAAACATATGCATTTGGAAGAGTTAAAAAGCTAATTACATATAGTGAAAGTAGAATAAAACCTCGTTGTAAAGTACAATCAAGATGTGGTGCTTGTCCATTAATGATATGTGATTATAAAGAACAATTAAATATAAAAAGAGATGGATTAGTTCAAGCACTTATAAAGTATGCACATGTTAATCCTAAACTTGTAGAACCTTTAATAAGTAATCAAGCTAGTTATCATTATCGTAATCAATTTAAATTACCTTTAGCTATGGAAGATGGTCAAATTAGAACAGGTATGTATATGCCTAAATCTAATTATTTTATAGCTGTAGATAACTGTCTAATTCATGAAAATGAATTAGAAAGATTAAGAATATCTATACTTAAAATATTTAATCATTATAATTTTAAACCTTATGATTATCATCAAAAGAAAGGTATTAGAACTTTAATAGCTAGAGTATTTGGTGGTAAATTTCAAGTTACTATAGTTAGTGGAGAACATCCTTTAGCTAAAGAAGTAATTGATGATATAATGGCTATAGATGGAGTAGTTTCTTTATGGCAATCATATAATACATTAAAGAAGACTGTAGATATATTTGGTCCTAAGATGATCTTATTAGCTGGTGAACGTTACTTGCCTTTAGAGTTTGATCATCTTAAATTACAAATATCTCCTAGAAGTTTCTTTCAGTTAAATACTTTTCAAGCAAAACAGTTATATCGTACTGTAAGTGAATTAGTAGGTAATGGTAATGAATTAATTGTAGAAGCTTATAGTGGAATTGGGGCTATATCTTTATATTTAGCTGATAAAGCTAAAGAAATTATAGGTATAGAATCAATTAAAGATGCAGTAATTAATGCTAATGCTAATGCAGTAGCTAATAAAATTAGTAATGTTAAATTTGTTTGTGATGATGCAGCTTCTAAGTTAGTTTATATATCTAAAAAACGTAGTATAGATGTACT
>JAVXTN010000168.1:0-2364 GCA_036642635.1 Erysipelotrichaceae bacterium | reverse complement strand
ACAGCATTAATAATTGGTGTATTTCAATTAATAGCTGCTATATTTCCAGGTACATCTAGATCAGGAGCAACAATTCTTGGAGCTCTAATGATAGGAGTATCAAGAGTAGTAGCAGCAGAGTTTACTTTCATTCTAGGAATACCAGTTATGTTTGGAGCTAGTTTATTAAAGATAGTAAAATATGGTTTAGCCTTCACAGGTACTGAATTAGTTTTATTATTAGTAGGAATGATAGTTTCATTTGTAGTATCATTTATAGTTATTAAATTCTTAATGGACTACATTAAGAAACATGACTTTAAAGTATTTGGATGGTATCGTATAGTACTAGGAATAATTGTTCTAGCATACTTCACCTTAAAATAAACAAAAAAGAAGATAACCTAAGTTATCTTCTTTTCTATATATTAATTTATGAGAATTTATCTATTAAAGCAACTACTACTCCTCCAAATATGAATGTTAAAGCACTAGTCGCTATTAAAGGTAATGTATAAACTACATCAATAGGAATCAACACTATACTACTAGCAAGAATCAATCCTAAAAGAAAACTAACAGTAAATGCATGATTCTTCTTTAAAGCAACTGTAATTAATGCAGAAGCAGCTACAATACCTAATACAATACCAAGCCCCATAAAACATAAAGGAAGAAGAATATCAATTCTAAAACTCATTACATTAGCTAAATAAGCTTTAAATAAATGATATTGACCAATAATTAGTAAAACCATTGAACCTGAAACACCAGGAAGAAACATAGAGAAACCTCCAATAAAACCAACAACTATCATAGATAGAAGAAAGAAAATATTTAAAGAAGGAAACTCAGGGTTAATATTTACTGATTTACCAGGATTTAAAAATGTAATAATAAAGATTAAAGCAACACCTAAAACTAATGCTAATTTATTAATCTTATCTTTTTTTAATTCACTCTTAATAAAGATTGGAATAGAAAACAAGACTAATCCAACAAACCAAAACATTGTTTGAGTTGGATAATTATTAAACAAATAAGTTAAAACCTTAGCAAATCCAATTAAACCAATCCCCGCTCCAATCAACAATTGAATAAGGAAAATGATATCTTCTTTTCGATGATCATTCTTTGGTTTAAAAACTCCAGAGATACACTCACTAACTCTATTAAAGACACCAAGTATTACCATCATTGTTCCACCACTTACTCCTGGAATAATATTAGCAATACCTACAGCTATACCACCTATTAACGTTCTAATCATAATAACCTCCTATAATTTTTTACAACATTAATAGTATAGGCTATAACTAATAATAAAACAATAACGTTTATTTATTTAATTGCTTAAATAACTGATTAGCATAGACAGAAGCACCAGCAATTAATACTCCTTGAGTAATAATAGTAAAGCACATACCAAGAATACTAGGACAATTATCAATATCACAACTACCTAATATATATAAGCCACATAAAACAATAGAAATAGCACCTAAAGTTAAAGGAATAAGTTCATCTTTAAATTTAGTTTTCTTTAAAGCAACTCCAATAAGATATAAAACTGGTATTAATATAAATAATTCACTATGAATATATTCTAAATAAGCATCCATTTGACACCTTCTTTCTATAAATTATATGAAAGTTTTATAAAGATTATTAAATTCATTTTAACTTTATGCTATAATATTACAAAGAGGTGTTAGAATGTTAAAAATATTAATATGTGAAGATTTAGTTGGAGAATCTGCTAGATTAGAAAAATTCGTCGATAATTACTTTAATTTAAAGAAAATTAGTCATACTATAAATGTTTATAACAATGCTGAAGACGGCATATTTGATTATGAAAATGATAAAACTTATGATATAGCCTTATTAGATATTATATTACCTCATAAAACTGGAATTGATTTAGCTAAAGTAATTAGAAAATATGATCAGTTCTGTAATATAATATTTATTACCTCTAGTAGAGAGTTTGCTATAGAATCTTATCAAGTAAAAGCATTTAATTACTTATTAAAACCATTTGATGAAAAATCATTAAGTGTTTTATTAGAAGATTTAATGGAGTCTATTAAAAATCATGATGACAAGTTTGTTACTTTAACTTCTAGATATGGTTGTTATAAAATTAAATTAAGAGATGTTATATATGTAGAAAGTTTTAAAAGACAAATTACTTTTCATATAGATAAACAAGAAGATATTATAGTTAATGATAAATTAGATAATATTGAAGAAATATTAAATGATGGTAGATTCTTAAGATGTCATAAGTCTTATTTAATTAATATGGATCAAGTTTCTATGTTAGAAAGTAGAAGTTTTAAATTTAGTAATGGGATGGTAGCTCCTATACCTAAAGAAAAT
>JAVXTN010000167.1:0-2379 GCA_036642635.1 Erysipelotrichaceae bacterium | reverse complement strand
ATGGGAAAGTTATATAATAGTATTATTGGGTTTGGTATAGGTGATGCTTTAGGAGTACCTGTAAAGAATGAATTAAGAAAGAATTTAGTTCATAATAAGATTGTTGATATGATAGGTTATGGTAGTTTTGATTATAAAGAAGGTACTTATAGTGATGATACTTGCTTAGTATTAGCTACTATTGATTCTATTTGTAATATTAAATATATAGATTATGATAATATAGCTAATTGTTATTTAGATTGGTTATTAGATAATAAGTATAGTTGTGGTAAGACTTTTGATGTTGGTGTTACTACTAAGGCTTCTTTAATTAAGTTTAGTAATGTTAGGTATGATGCTCATTTATGTGGTGGTTGTAGAGTTAATGATAATGGGAATGGGGCTTTAAAAAGAGTATTACCTTTAGCTTTTTATTTCTTTTATAGTGATACTAATGAAAGTAGAATTGTTCATGTAGTAGAGAAGTTTAGTAGTATTACTCATGGTAATGATGTTTGTATGTTAGGTAGTTTAATATATGTTTTATTTACTATTAATATATTGAAGGGACTTAGTAAAGAAGAGGCTTATAGTAAATTAAATGAGTTTGAGTATTCTAAGTATTTTAATTCTAATACTATTGATTTATATAGTAGAGTTATTAATTTAGAATTAATATTTTTAGATAGTTCTGCTATTAAGAGTAGTGGTTATTGTATAGATACTTTAGAAGCTGTTATATGGTCTATACTTAATGGTAAAGACTTTAGTAGTTCAGTACTATTAGGAGTTAACCTAGGCGATTGTAGCGATAGTATAGGAGCGCTAATAGGAGGTATAGCAGGAATTATATATGGAGATATACCAGTAAGATGGATAGATAAACTTACTAATCATAAATATATAGAAGATCTATGTTATAAATATTTAGAAGTACTTAATCAATAGTAATTAGACAAAGGAGACTTATATGTTAAAACTTAATAATCTTGAATCATTTCATAATGATATTTTAAAGAATAATAAAACTTATGGTGTATTTGATTATACTCACAATTCAATTGATTTCAATATTCTATTTGACATAGTAAAAATACCGTTCAAATTATATCTTATAAAAAAGAATAATGGGGAATCAATAGATCTAGATGTAGATTCTGAGTACAGAATAGACACATATTTAGGAGATAGACTTAAAACTTTAAGAAGTATGCTTGAACTTAGTAATGGTAAATCTTCATTTAAAACTAATGATTTCTTTAATGAATTCAATAAAAAGATACCAAGCCAATTATCTCAGTGCCCTATAAAGCAGATCTATCTACAGTCAATATATAATTATGAGGATAGTGAATTGGTATACTTTAAATGTTTAATAGATTGGGATAAAAATACTGTCTCAAACAAACACTTTACAGCGGCAAATCGAGAGAAAACTAGAATCTTATATCCTCAAATCTATGAATATATAAAAGATAAGAATATAAGTGTTGTCTATACAGATCAAGAAAGTGAAAGTAATTTACATCATTTCGAAGCGAGTATACATTTTAAAAAAAAGTGATAATATGATGATATAATCCAAACTGAAAACTTTGTAAATGAAAAGTTACTCAGCTTGGATTATTCTTATTTATGGTAATATAAAACATCTATAAATAGGTTTATTCTGCGTTTTATAAATTTAACCTTATTTCTCTAACTGAAAAACTTTTTATTTTAGAAAGTTTTTCAGTTAGAAATGGTTTTCTTATATAATTTATATATTCAGCTTTTAACGTAAATGATGTAATAAAGCGTTATAAAATATTAACACACTATATGTAAGATTGTAATGTTTGTTATTAAATGGTATTATAAATAAAAAGAAAGCAGAGATAAAATGGAAACTACTAAAACAGAGATACTAGGAAATACTTTAATATTAAATAATGGAGAAACAACTATATTAAATGAATTAATAAAAAGCCTAGAAGGATGCAAACAATTTCAATTTAATGTAGCTTTTGTAAACTTTAGTGGTATACAATTATTTTTAAAAACATTCGATGAATTAAAAGTAAAAGGAGTACAAGGTAAAATTATAACTTCTACATATTTAAATTTTTCAGATCCTAAAGCATTAAACGTAATAAATGAATTCAATAATATTGAATTAAAAGTATATAGTGATACTAAAACAAAAGGTTTTCATTCTAAAGCATATATATTTGAATATGAAGAAAACTATAAGGTAATAATAGGATCTGCTAATATAACAGTAAATGCATTAAAAAATAATATAGAATGGAATGTTCAAACACTATCTAAAAAAGAAGATAAATTTATAATAGAAGTATTAAAAGAATATAATGATATTTGGAATAGCCTACCAGAATTAACACAGGATTTTTTAAC
>JAVXTN010000166.1:0-2385 GCA_036642635.1 Erysipelotrichaceae bacterium | reverse complement strand
ACTATTAGCCATAGCTCCAATATAATCATAGTAATAGCAAAGTACTAAACTAGGTATCTCATTAATTGACGAACTTACATTATAACTAGCTAGTATTTTATTATATAAACTATCTTCATCACTAGTAGTATCTACAAGTGATGCTAAACTCATTATAGCTTTTTCTAAAGCACTAGTATTATCTAAAGCACTAGTGCTCATATCTAATAATAGTTTAAATGAAGGATCATTTAATTTATATTCTTCTTTAAAACAAAGATCTAATGCATCTTTTTTATATTTTTCTCCTAAAGCACTATCTAAGATAGTGTTTGCTCTTTTAGGACTAACATTTATAATGTAGGAATAATCTTGAATGATAGATAAAGCAAAAGAGTGAATAGTTGATATATGTGCTCCATTTAATAAAGTTAGTTGGGAATTAATATATAACTTATCTTCTTCATTAGCTTCTTCATAAGCAATGTTTAATGCTAATGATAATCTTTTTTTCATTTCAGAAGCAGCTGCTTCAGTGAAGGTCATAGCAATAATTTTATCTAATGAAATTCGATCTTTAACAACTCTTTTCATTAAACGTTCAATAAGTACTGCTGTTTTACCAGAGCCAGCTGAAGCACAAACTAAAACATTGTGATTTACTGTATTTATTGCTTCAGCTTGTTCTTTAGTCCAATTCGGCATTTTCTTCATCTCCTTCTTCACTTACATTTATAATTGCTTGTTTCTTTGTAAAGGTACCATTGAATTTACATATTTTTAAATATGGACAAAATTTACAAGCATCAGCATTAGGTTCTAATTTTATATTACCATTACTAATATTAGTAGCAATCATTATTAAGGCTTCATCTATTTGAGGACCTATATAATCTAAATCATAAATATTTTTAGTTACTACTTCTCCATCTTTATTCATTCTAATAGATGCTATATGACTGCCATCATCATCTTCAATATTAAGTTCAGGTTTAAAGTTCCAACCATTAAACCTTCTAGATTTATACATTGCTTTTTTTTCATCTTCTAATGTATAGGGTATAAAGTCTAAAGGTCTTCTAGATAATTTACCATAAGTAAAAGGTAATGTTTCTTTCTTTAAAGAAAAATAATAAGCACCTAAAGGCTTCTTCTTTACTATTTTAGAAAGCACTAATAAATAAGTTAATAATTGTAGCTGTTGACCAGATTCTACACTATCTTTACTTAGTTTCTTTTGACTAGATTTATAATCTATTATTCTAAAGTACTGATCACTTTCATCTATTCTATCGATAAATCCTTTAAAACTTATTTTTAATTTATCTTTAGATTCTAATAAATAATCAAATTCATATTCACATTTAGTAGGTTTCATTAAACTATGTTCTTCAGCATCTTTTAAGATAGTTAAAGTTATCATCATATTTTCTAATGTTCTTTCACCTATTAATATAAAACGATCATTATAAGAAGGATAAACTAATTTAACCTCATTTATTTGTTGATCTATTATTTCTTTTACTTCTTCTCTACTAGTATTTGGATAGTCTTTTCCATATCTATTTATAATAGTCTCCATTACATAATGCATTAATGTTCCTAGTTTTCTAATGTCAAAACCATACTCTACATCTTCTTTAATCTTTAAGCCATATTTAATAAAGTAAGAATAAGGACATTTAATATACATTTCAAAAGCACTAACTGAACCATTTAAATTATTAGAACTAGTGAATAATTCTTTAGCTATATTATTTTCTAAGGTATGAATATCCTTTTGTTCATGAAAGTTATGAACAAAAGGATATTCTTTAATTTGGATGTTATTAGATTTAGCTAACATATCTAATTCTATAGCTGCTTCCATTGTTTTACCATCATAAGTAGATAAAGAATAGGAATAAATTATGTTTGAGGTAGGATAAAGGTGCATCATCATTATATGAATATACTGATGATAACGATTTTCTAAGGTTGGGTAGTTGGTTTTCTTTAGATATTGTTCATCAAAGATACCTTTAGCATTATTAAAACTAGGGAAACTATTTTGGTTTAGTCCTAATACAAAGTGATATTTTTTCTTAGTTATAATTTCATTAATACTACCTATTGTTATTATTCCTTCATTAGAATTATTTGCTTTGATATTAGCAAATAATTCTATAATGAAGGGAATGACTTCTAAACTATCTACTTCTTCTAAGATAGTTTTAGCAGTATTAGTTATTTGGTTAAATTGATTGTAGCTAGACGTATTTATTTCATAATTACTTTTAGCTACAATTTCATATATTACTTCTAAGGTTGCTTTGAGGGAAGTTGTGTTAAGTAGATTATTAATATCAAGGTTTATGTTGGTATAACAAGTACGTGCTTTATCTTCTAGTTTTATCATCTGTTCTA
>JAVXTN010000165.1:0-2388 GCA_036642635.1 Erysipelotrichaceae bacterium | reverse complement strand
GACGCTAGCATTGTATCTTCATCATGTTCAACAACAATTAATGAATTACCTAAATCTCTCATCTTCTTTAATGTTTCTATTAAACGATCATTATCTCTTTGGTGTAAACCAATACTAGGTTCATCTAATACATATAATACACCTGATAATCTAGAACCTATTTGGGTAGCTAATCTAATTCTTTGGGCTTCACCACCTGAAAGTGTACCAGCTAAACGATCAAGACTTAAATAATTTAAACCTACATTCTTAAGGAAATTTAATCTTTCATTAATTTCTTTAAGAATTAATTTAGCTATATCTTTTTGTTGGTTAGTAAGCTCTAATTTATTCATATAAATTAGAGCTTCTTTAACGCTCATTTTAGTCCACTCATTAATATTTTTAGAACCTACATATACACTTAATGCTTGTGGATTTAAGCGAGCACCATTACAAACTGGACAAGTAGCTTCAGCTAAGAATGTTGCATACCATTCTCTTGACATAGTAGAAGTAGTCTCTAAGAAACGACGTTCTATCAAAGTACAAATACCCTCTACAAACTCAACCTTATGAATAGTACTACCACTCTTACTAAAGATATCATATTCTATGATATCTTTAGAACCAAACAATAGATATTCCATATTCTTCTTACTAATCTTCTTTATAGGTAAATCCATATCTATATTATAATAATTACATAGTACCTTAAACTTTTGCCATTCTAAATTATCCTTAGATATAATATTCTTATAATATATTATTCCACCTTCATTAATACTCTTATCCTTATTAGGTATTAAATAATCAACATCTACTTTTTGAGTAATACCTAAACCTTTACAATGTTCACAAGCACCAAAAGGAGCATTAAATGAAAATAACTTAGGTTCTAATTTAGGTATAGAAAACCCACAATATTTACAAGCATAATTACTAGAAAATAATATTTCTTCTTTATCATAAGCAACTATTGCATTTCCTTCAGCTAACTTTAAGGCTGTTTCTAAAGAATCATTTATTCTACTTCGATCACTACCTTTAATTATTCTATCTACTACTACATCTATATTATGTCTTTTATTCTTTTCTAATGGTTCTACATCTTCTAAATATTTAATTTCATGATCTACTCTAACTCTTACATATCCTTCTTTAGCTAAGTTTTCTAATAAATCTTTAAAGGTACCTTTTTGGTCTTTAATAATAGGTGCTAATATTTGGATTCTAGTTTTATCTTCTATTTCACATACTCTATCTACCATTGTTTTTAATGTTTGTGAAGTAATAGGTTCATGATGTGTAGGACAATAAGGCACTCCAATTCTAGCATACATTAATCTTAAATAATCATAAATTTCAGTAGCTGTACCTACTGTACTTCTAGGATTATTACTAGTAGTCTTTTGATCAATTGATATAGCTGGAGATAATCCCTCTATAGAATCAACATCAGGTTTTTCAGAATTACCTAAAAATTGTCTAGCATAAGCTGATAAAGACTCAACATATCTTCTTTGTCCTTCAGCATAAATTGTATCAAAAGCTAATGATGTCTTACCTGATCCACTTACCCCTGTCATAATAACAAACTTATTTCTAGGTACATCAACATCTATATTTTTTAAATTATTTTCTCTTGCTCCTCTAACACTAATTACATCTTTCATAGTTACACCTCTATTCATCTAATATTATACAATAGTATGGCATAAACTACTATTCATTAAACTGTTTTCTTTTAGTATATCTTTACAACAAAATAAGCCACTAGTTACCTAGTGACTTATTTTGTTTATAATACATTATTCCTTATTGTTTATTCTACATTACTTCAAATTTTCTTAACAACTAAATATACTTCTTATTTTGAAAAGCACCAAATAAATATAAGATAGGTAATATAAATGATACAGCATGACTAGTTAAATCACCAGTACTAGGACTATCAATCAATAAGAAACTAGCCCAAACAACACCAATTAATATAATACCAAGCACTACACAAACCATATAACTAGAAGGCTTTTTAGCTAAAGATAAAGCAGCTAAACCAGCAATGATTTCTGTAATAGGTAAAGCAAACATGAAAACCTTATTCATAGCTGTTCTATCAGCAAAAGCAACTACATTAGGATTCTTAGTCATAATTACACTAACTGCAACTCCTAAAGCAATTAAACCAGCAAGTAATTCTAATACTCCCATAAACTTTAATAATTTACTGTGACCTTGATCCATAATCTGTTCTCCTCTCGACTTATTATAAGTCAATAATTATGTATAAGATAACTCTTATTGCTTATATTTTAGCACCATAGATATGCGAATACTATAAATAATATAAAAGTAAGCAATATAATTTATGCATTAACAAATTTAGTTAATAATCATGAATATTAG
>JAVXTN010000164.1:701-2394 GCA_036642635.1 Erysipelotrichaceae bacterium | reverse complement strand
TAGTAGGACCTACTGGTGCTGGTAAAACTACATTAATTAATTTATTAATGAGATTCTATCGAGTTAATTCAGGAGCTATTCTAATTAATGGTACTAATATAAATGATATAAGCAGTAATGATCTTCATGCTTTATTTGGTATGGTACTACAAGATACTTGGTTGTTTAATGGTACTATAATGGATAACATACGCTATGGTAATCCTAATGCAAGTGATTATGATGTATATGAAGCTGCTAAAGCAGCAAACGTAGATCACTTCATTCATACTCTTAGTGATGAATATAAACTAGTTCTAGATGAAGAAAGTAATAATATATCTATTGGAGAAAAACAACTATTAACAATAGCAAGAGCTCTATTAGCTAATCCTAAAATACTTATATTAGATGAAGCTACTTCAAGTATAGATACACGTTTAGAATCACTTATACAAAATGCTATGCATTCATTATTACATGAACGAACAAGCTTTGTAATAGCTCATCGTTTATCTACTATTAGAAGTGCTGATTTAATCCTAGTAGTTAATAATGGAGATATCATTGAATCTGGAACACATGAATCATTAATAGCAGCAAAAGGATTTTATGCAAACCTATATAATTCACAGTTTGAAGCAAATTAAAGATATTCCTTAGAATATCTTTTTTTTATAAATTATAAGTCATTATTAATCTATTAATTTCTTCTTTACAACTATCATATTGATATTGATTCTTTTCATATATCATCTTCAAATAATGTAGCATTCTTTTTACATTAGCATTAATCTCTAATAGATATCCATAAGCACTAGCTATTTTAGCATTAACCATCTCATCAGTATATACATCATCAAATATATAATCACTAAGTTTTGGTAATTGTTCTATTTCTATATCTTTCATAAATAAACTATCTACAGTTAATATTTGTTTTTTAAAATTATTTAAATCTCCTCTTATTGCTGATAATTCTCTTTGAGCTTCTTCTATATTTCCATTCTTAGCAAAATTAGCAAATATACCTTTTTGTATATAATCTACTTTACTTGATTCTTCTGTAAGTTTTAATGAATCTAAAGCCTTATTTAAGCCTTGTACTACTTTATTACCTGCATTAATAGTAGCTTCTATATTCTCATTCTTACTATTTAAATCAACTAATAGGTTTTCTAAATTAGTTATTTCTTGATTAGTAGGTCCATCAATTTCTTTACGTTTAGTTGCTATTAAATCATTATATATCTTATCAGTATCTGATAAGATATCTAGTTCTGATAAAACTCTATTATAATCAAATTCTAAGTATTCTAAATCTGTCTGTAGTTGTTTATAATCCAATATATTACGACAACTATTAGCTTCTTCTCTTTTTAAAGTATCTTTTTTACGTCCATTAAAAGAACTTAAAATATTTTTAACACTAAGCTTTTCTAACATTAAAACATCTAATTCAGAAGTTTCAATATTCTTTCTAATATTATTAATTCTAAGTTTTAATTCAGATATTTCAATCTCAAGATTCTTAGCTTCTAATTGAAGTTTATCACGATGATGAATATTAAATTCAGCTACTAATAAATTCTTATTTAATTCTTTCATAGAATCACCTCTTAACTTATTTTAACATAAATTTTATTAAAAAACCGTTAATAAATTAATTAACGGTTTTTATAGTAAATGTCATAGGATAAGATAGTGTATGATC
>JAVXTN010000164.1:0-691 GCA_036642635.1 Erysipelotrichaceae bacterium | reverse complement strand
AATATTAAAACTATAAGTTGCTGGTTTATAATCTTTATAACTTATAAAGTATTTAGTTTTACCAATAGCATAAAAGTTAGAATTATCATATTCAGTATTAACATAAGTTATATTAACAGCACCACCATGAGTATCATTAACATTTATACTAGGAACACTAGCTGGAGTATTACTAGAAAACTTATAAGTTAATTCAAGCATTACACCACTTCCAAGTGTAGGATCAGTTATATCATAATATTTAAAATTAGGACTTATAATATAATCTATTTTAACATTAGTAGAACTAGTAACTAGTTTATCAGAATCTAAAGTAGCTTTTAATTCGAAAGTATTAGAACCTGTAGGGAAATTAACAATACCAAAAGGTAAAATATAAGAAGAAGAACCAGTAACATTAGCAATTACAATATCATTATAATATAATTCTACTTTTTTTATAGAGTCATTAATACCTTTTAAATCCCATTCAAAAATTATAGAATTATCATTTTTAAATTTACCAGTAAAACTAGATATCTTATTAGTTAATACTTCTTCTTCATCATTAGAATCAGAATTAGGTAAATCAGTATCTTCAACAAAAGGAATAGTAGGATTATTATTGTTAGAATTCATAAAGAAATTAGCTACTAATATTAATAATAATATTATCATAGCTAATAGGATACCAATAAATATTTTATTACGA
>JAVXTN010000163.1:0-2422 GCA_036642635.1 Erysipelotrichaceae bacterium | reverse complement strand
TACAGAATTAAACCAACCAGCATTAATAGAAAAATCACCTAATATTAAAGAAACAATAATAGAAAAAGAAGAAAATAAAGTATACCGAGTATTTAAAGATGCTAGTTTTATAGCATCTATACCTAATTCTAATATAATGAATTGAATTATAAAAGGTAAGTTTACTCCATCTTTAATTATTATAAAATTTAAAAAAGAAGGTACATATTCTGGATTTTGCATAGCTAATAACCATAGTGGAGTTAATAATAAATTAAGAAAGAATACTCCTAATCTAATAGATCTTAAATATGTACCTATAAGTGGGGGGAAATAATAATCTTGAGATTCTTGTACAAAGTCTAAGAAATAAGTTGGCAATATAGTAATAGCAGGTGAGTTATCAATCATTAAAAGGATTCTTCCTTCGAGGAGATTACTAGCAGCATTATCTGGTCTTTCAGTATATCTTACTTTAGGGAAAGGATCATACCAATGATGTGGTATTAATGCTTCTGATAAAGATTCTTGAGACATAGTAAATGCTTCTACATCTATATCATTTAATTTATCTTTAATTATAGTTAATAATTCTTTATCTACTTTATTATCCATATAAGATATAACTATATCACTATGAGATGTAGTACCTATTTGTAGTATTTCCATCTTTAAATTAGTACTTCTTATTCTTCTTCTTATAAGAGCACAATTAAATACTACAGTCTCTACAAAACCATCTCTAGAACCTCTTAATACCTTATCAGCTTCTGGTTCAGCTACGCCCCTTACAGGATACGTACGAGCATCAATCATAATCACTTTAAAATAACCATCTATAAACATAGCTATACTACCAGATAATATATTAGTAACAATAGTATCTATATCACTTAATGTATCTACTTCTACATAAGGTATAAACCTATAACTAAACTCTTCTATATTATAAGCTGTAGATAACTTAGCCCCTAATAATGCTTCAAAAATCTTTTCCATAATTTCATCTTTAACAAACCCATCTATAAAATAAAAATCTAACTGTATATTATTAGCTATTAATGTTCTATGTACTATATCAAAATTAGTCTTAGTATCTAATAACTTATCCATTAACTCTATATTAACCTTATAAGAATTTGAAATATTCATCATTTCACCTCTTATACATTGTTAACATATAATATCTTTATATTCACTCCTACTATAATAAAAAAATAAACTACATAGTAGTTTATTTCTCCATATCTTTATATATTTATATATTTATATATTTATATTGTTTTCTTTAATGTTTTCTAAAGATTTGTACACAATAGCTTTCTCCATTGATTTTAGCACATGATATAGCTACGTGTGTAAAGTCTCCTAATATATTGTCTTTATGTCCTTGTGAATTCATCCATTGTCCCATTAATAGGTTAGCATCATCATTTGATGTTGTTCTCATGGCTATATTTTCTCCGGCTTTTCGTCTTATTCCTTCGCCTAATTCACCTAATACGGTAAAACATTCAGTTCCATTTGGTCTTGTATGTGAGAATGATCTTGTTATTTCTTCTGCTCTTATATCAGTTCCTCTTACGATTGCTGAATCCCATCCTAATGGTGCTAGTCCTGCTTTACTTCTTTCAGCGTTAGTTAAGTTAAATATTTGTTTACCTAAACTAGCATCTATATTAGCACTACTTGGTGGAGTTGGTTTAGATGGTGCTGGTGTTGCTGGTTTAGATGGTGCTGCTGGTGCTGCTGGAGCACTAGCACTATCACCATCATTATTAGTTTCTTTTTCACTTGTTGTTTCATTATTAGATTCTTTCTTAACTGGTTTTATCTTTTCAGCTTTTTCATCTAATACAGTAATTTCAACATCTTTAGTAACAGTATTAGTTCCATCACTAAAACTTATAGTAACAACTTGTTTACCTTCTTTATTAGGATCATAATTACTAATCTTATAGCTTTTCTTTAATACATCTAATTTAGCATAATCATCACTTACACTAAGTTTAGAATATTTAACAAAATCATCATATGTAGCTAAAGACTGCTTATAATTAACCTTTAAAGGTTCAACCTTTATAACAGGTTTTATAGTATCTTCAATCTTTAAATCATACTCTAATATCGCTTGCTCTTTATAAGTTACTATAACTCTATATGTACCTAGCTTTCCTTCTTTATAATCTTTAACAACAATCTTTAAATCTTTCATTTGTTCTTTGTTTAATGGTTTACCATTAAACTCTATAGCTTTTAATATTTGTTCTTTTAAATCTTTTTCATTAACTTTAGCTTTAATTTTAAAATCTTTAGCTATAACATACTTATCTTTTGGTTCTTCTACTAATTTAGTAGTATTATAAGAATAGTAGCATAATCCTATAATCATTATTAATAATATAATAGGTAATAAAATTTTAAATAGTTTTTGTTTTTTCAT
>JAVXTN010000162.1:0-2443 GCA_036642635.1 Erysipelotrichaceae bacterium | reverse complement strand
TCAAATGTAAACCCACCATATTTTTGAGTTAAGTATGAAGATGTATACATTGCTACACCTGTACTCATTAATAACATGTATGAACTATCAAATCTTGTAAATAGAGGTCTTTGAGATGGATCATTAGTTAAACATGCTTGAGCTGCCTTAGTACAAGCTGTTTGGAATGTATATCCTATAACGTAAATACCATATACCACTATGAAGAAAATTACTCTAGCATTACCTTCTGGTAATGTATGAGTTACATTATATAATATTAATGTACTTACTGCTAATATAATATTACCTATAACCATCATTGGTCTAAACTTACCAAATTTAGTATTTGTCTTATCAATTACGAATCCTATTATTGGATCTGTTATTGCATCAAACATACGCATTGATGTTAATAATGAAGATATAAGAACAACTGCTATTCCTGCTACACCTGTCGCATAATAAGATACGTACATCATTAAGAACATGTAGAAGTTTGTTGCGATATTATTCAGAGCAAAAAAAGCTATTTGCCATGTTTTTGCCCTATTGTAAGATATGTTGTTTGTTGTTGACATTTTACTTCCCCCTAGTTTTTATTAATATATTTTACGAAGGATATTGTTATTCATTTATCATTTAATCCTATTAATGTATAATCGCCATGAACAATGCATCGATTTCAATATTTGCTCCCTATTTCTAACTATCGTGTCATCGTTTTCCCTCGTTACTATGTTACTATATTAGCATACTAATTTTTGTATTACAACACTTTTGTGACATTTTTTTATCATATTCTACTTTTTTTTATACTTAGTTAGAAAATCTACTTTTTTTATGTTAATTTCAGTTAGATTAAGTACTTTTTCTATATTTAAATTAAGTTTACTTAATTGAGAATTAGATTTTAGACAATAAAAAAATAGTAATTTCTATCTAAAGAAATTACTATTTTTTATTAGTTATTATATATATTAAGCGATTGAATTTTTTTGTTTTAATAGTTCTATTTCAGATTGTACTTCTACCATCTTCTTATCATCTAATGGATAGAATTTCATTGCTACTAGAGATGCTACATGTCCTAATATAGGAACTATATACATACATCCCATTATTAACCAGAAGAAACTTCCTGATGCCGCTGTTCCTGGCTCTATTATTGTACTACCAAGACCTATCATCGCTAAACCTACACCTAATAATGTTGAACTGAATGAAGATACTAATTTATCTACGAATGAGAATAATGTTCCCATCATACCTGGTACGAATTTTCCACTTCTATAAGTTTCATAGGTATAAC
The DNA here is from genome assembly GCA_036642635.1 of Erysipelotrichaceae bacterium. GTDB lineage: Bacteria > Bacillota_I > Bacilli_A > Erysipelotrichales > Erysipelotrichaceae > JAVWHP01. Next base: position 1,152 of record JAVXTN010000162.1, on the reverse strand, counting down.
CATATTTCCTGATACACTCATAAATCCTCTTTGTAGTAAAGTTAACCCTATAAATAACATAGTTGTAAGATTTAAAGATGTTAAAGATATATTATCAAATGGTTGTATAACTAAAAGTGCTATAAGCATTGCCATACTTCCCCAAGTAGTTACTACGAAAGCTTTCTTTTGTCCCATTTTTCTTGCATATCCTACACCTATGAAAGTTACTACTATTGTCATTGGTGTTAGTATTGCACCTATCTCACCTGATAGCGAAACATTTAATAACACGTTTCCGAAGAAGTATATTTCAGCTGCTTTAGCTAAGCTTCCTGCTAATTTATCTGTTGAAGCTGCAAGAACTAGCATTTGTATAGCTCTATTTTCTTTTATTATTGGTAGGTAATCTTTTATCTTAACTGCTTGAGCATCTCCCCCAACACCGAAGAATTCTTTTCTATCTTTTTCCCATATACCTATTATCGCTAATATTGTTAATACGAAAGATAACGCTCCAAACATAATTGCTACTTGTTTCCATAATCCTGGATCTAACATTCCTAATTCAAACTTAGGAGGTAATATAGATGTTACTAGTAAACCTGCAGCTGCAAATAAAATCGTATTGTATATACCATCAAATATTGCAAATATTGGTCTTTGTTGTGGATCATTAGTTAAAACTGATTGAGCTGCTTTAGTACAAGCAGTTTGGAAAGTATATCCAAATATATAAATTATATATATTGCTAGTAAAGCTGGTAATCTTACAGATGAATCTAAAGTTGGTACAAATGCAAATATTAAATACATACATGTAATTATAATTAAGTTACCAACTAACATGAAAGGTCTAAACTTACCAAACTTACCATCAGTCTTATCTATGAATAAACCTATAATTGGATCTGTTATACCATCAAATATTCTCATACTTGTAAGTATAACACCTATAACTGCTGCCATAATTCCTAAAATGTTTTGTGAGAAGAAAGCTAAATACCCCATAAGAGCCATTGCTGTATTTGTTGCTGTGTTATTAAATGCAAATAAACCTATTTGCCATATTTTAGCGCGATTGTAATTAGTAGTTTGTTGACTCATTTCATTATTCCCCTTTAGTTTTATTTTTGTATAACGTTTTCCTAGCTTTTTAATAATATAAAATGC
>JAVXTN010000161.1:0-2450 GCA_036642635.1 Erysipelotrichaceae bacterium | reverse complement strand
AAATTTAAAAAATATACTAGAATGCTTAGGAATAAATAATAAAGATATGGTCGATGATAAATTATTGAAAGATATAGCTAACATTAGTAAAGAAACATTAGGCGTAATAAAACCACGCTATACATATAAAGAATATGAATTAATAGAAGGACAATTAGCTAATAAAGAAATTATACTAGAAGGAGAAGATATCCAAAGACTATTAAAAGAAAGTCATCATGTAATATTTATAGCAATGACATTAGGCATTGAAATAGATAGAGTAATTCAAAAATATCAAATCAAAGATATGGCAAAAGCAGTAATATTAGATGCAAGTGCAAGTGCTGCTATCGAAGAATATGCTAATAATATACAAGAAGAATTAGAAATACAATATGCTAAAAAAGATATGTTTATTACAGAAAGATATTCATGTGGTTATGGGGATTTACCTTTAGAAATGCAAGGTAAGTTTATTGAAGTGATAGGTGCTAATAAAGCTATAGGATTATATGCTGATAAAAGTAATTTATTAAATCCAAGAAAGAGTATTACAGCAATTATAGGAATAAGTAATAAAGAACAAGGGAAAATGCTAAGTGGATGTTCAAATTGTAAATTAAAAGATAGTTGTATATATAAAAAAGGAGGAAATAAATGTGAAAAATAATAAAATAGTATTTCTAGATGGAGCAATGGGTACATTACTCCAAGCTAATGGATTAAAACAAGGTGAATTACCAGAAGTATTTGGATTCTTAAATGATAAAATTGTAGAAGATATACATGAACAATATATTAATAGTGGAAGTAATATTATTTATGCTAATACATTTGGAGCTAATTCAAAAAAACTAATGAAGAGTGGATACACAGTAGAAACAATTATAAGTAAAGCAATTAAACAAGCAAAGAATGCAATAAACAATACTAATAAATTAACAACAAAAATAGCACTAGATATAGGACCAATTGGAGAAATGATTGAACCTAATGGATACTTAAGCTTTGAAGCAGCCTATGATATATTTAAAGAAATGGTAGTAGCAGGAACACAAGCAGGAGCAGATATAATAGTATTTGAAACTATGAGTGATCTATATGAAGTTAAAGCAGCTATATTAGCAGCTAAAGAAAATAGTAACTTGCCAATCTTTGTAACAATGAGTTTTGAAGCAGACCATAGAACCTTTACCGGATGTAAAGCATCTAGTTTTGCTCTATTAGCTCAAGGACTAGGAGTAAGCGCATTAGGAATCAATTGCTCATTAGGACCAATAGAAATACTACCTATAGCTAAAGAAATAGCACAATACACTAAACTACCAATTATTATTAAAGCTAATGCAGGATTACCAGACCCATTAACAAATACATATGATATAAGCCCAAATGAATTTGCTAAACAAATGCTACAATATAAAGAACTAAATGTTAAATATATAGGAGGATGTTGTGGAACAACACCTAAATTTATAGAAGCATTAGTTAATAATTTAGATTATGATATAGTTAAAACTAATATAAATGAAGAAACTTATGCATGTACACCAACTAAATGTTTAAATATTAAGGATGTACATGTTATAGGAGAACGTATTAATCCTACAGGTAATAAAAGAATGAAACAAGCATTATTAGATAATAATCTTAATGAAATATTAGCTATAGCTATTGAACAAGTAGATGCTGGTGCTGATATATTAGATGTTAATGTAGGATTACCAGGTATTAATGAAAAAGAAATGATGGTAGCATTAATAAAAGAATTACAAACTATTATTGATGTACCACTACAAATAGATTCTACTAATCCTGAAGTTATAGAAGCTGCTTTAAGAGCTTATAATGGAATACCTATAGTTAATTCAGTTAATGGTGAACTAGCAGTAATGGAATCTATATTACCTAGTATAGCTAAGTATGGATCTAATATAGTAGGACTAACTATGAATGAAGCAGGAATACCTAAAACTGCTAAGGAACGTTATAATATAGCTGAATACATCATAACTACAGCTAGTACTTATAACATACCTAAGCACAGAGTATTTATAGATTGTTTAACTCTTACTGTATCTGCGCAACAGAATGCAGCTCAACAAACCATAGAAGCACTAACTCTTGTAAGAAAGAATTTAGGTGTTCATACAGTACTTGGTGTTTCTAATATCTCATTTGGATTACCTAATAGAACTATTATTAATCAAAGTTTTTTAAGTATAGCTATGCAAGCTGGTTTAACTATGCCTATTATTAATCCTAATCGTAAAGAAATGATGGATGCAGTACGTTCATTTAGAGTACTAAATATGATAGATATAGATTGTATAGATTATATTAATAGTTATGCTAATATGCTTACGCATAAGGGTGTAACACCAACTAATAGCACCCAAGCTATTAAAACTTTAACTATAGAAGAAGCTATAGCTAAAGGATTAAAAGATGAAACTAGAAAATTAACC
>JAVXTN010000160.1:0-2505 GCA_036642635.1 Erysipelotrichaceae bacterium | reverse complement strand
AATTTTATAGCTATATCATTATATTCTTTAGCTTCATGATAATTAGGAGCATTATAAGTATCTATACAGTTTATAGGAACATATACATCCATCTCTTTATTACACTGATTATAGTAAGTCCTTAATCCTATAGCTAACTGTAATACACATATATCACTACAACAACCTACTATTATTAAACTCTTATATTTATCTAATATATCAAAATTAAACTTATGTTCATCATCTCTATCCTTAGCAAATATAGCATTAGTACTATTCTTATATACACTAGGATATAGTATATTATAACTACTTAATTCATCTATAATATTAGATTCACTACTCCCTTCTAAACAATGAATAGGAAAAGACTTAAACTCAATAGCATCTTCTAAATGTTTATCAACTATAAAGTAACTAGGAATCTTTTCTAATAATAATTTAATATTAGGTACTATCCTCATAATATTTAAATCACTCATAGCTCCTTCTTTTATAAACCCATTTACCATATCTACTACTATAACTAATGGTTCTTGTAGTTCATTAAGTTTTATACTCTTATATTCTTTCATATATTTATTCCTTTCTATATATATTTATAGTTTATATTAATATAGATAGTTATTCAAGTATATAACAACTAATTATATATGATGGGGTTGACATATATAATTAGTTGTTATATACTACATATGAAGACATCTTCATATGTTAGGAGGAACTCCCATGAATAACTATCCCAATGAATTACTTATAGATTTAGAATTAGTATTTAAAGCTCTTAGTGATAAGTCTAGACTTAAGATATTATTAGCTTTAAATACTAATGAAAGTACAGTTAGTAACTTAGCTACTACTTTAAATATTTCACAATCTACATTATCTAATCAATTAAGAATATTAAAAGAAGCCAAGTTAGTTAATTATATAAGACAAGGCCAAAATATAATATATTCTTTAGATGATCAACATGTTAAAGATATACTTAATATTACATTATTACATATAAAAGAATAGGAGACTAATATGAAAACTAAATGGATACTAGAAGAATTAGATTGTGCAGTATGTGCTAAAGAAATAGAAAATAAAATTAATACATTACCTAATGTTAAAGCTACTATAAATTTTACAACATTATCTTTATATATAGAGTGTATGGATGCTTATAGTTTAGAAAAGATAGAAGAGATTATAAATACTATGGAACCAGAAGTAAATATAATAAAACCTAAAGATAATAAAGATAATGTAGTACTAGATATATATAATCTAGACTGTGCTACATGTGCATTAGAAATAGAACAAGCAATAAGTACACTAAATAATATAGAAGACTGTACAGTTAATTTTGCTACAAGCAAAATTAACTGTACATTAAAAGATAATAGTTTAATAAATACTACTATTAATGAAATAAAGAAAATTACAAAAGAAACAGAACCAGAAGTAGAATTTAATAAACCTATAAAGAAAGATAATGTTATTAAAAGATATGGGATAATATTAAGTTTAGTACTATTTATTATAGGGTTAGTATCTAATAATGATATAAGTAATATATGCTATATTATAAGTTATATAATAGTAGGATACAATATATTAATTAAAGCTATAAAGAATATATTTAAAGGTAAAGTATTTGATGAAAACTTCTTAATGAGTATAGCAACGATAGGAGCCTTTATAATAGGAGAATTTGCTGAAGGAGCAGCAGTAATGATATTTTATGCTATAGGAGAAATATTTCAAAGTTATGCAGTTAATAAATCTAGAAATAGTATAAGTTCATTAATGGATATAAATGCAGATCATGCTAATCTATTAGTTAATGATATTATTAAAGTAGTAGATCCTAAAGATGTAGCTATAGGAGATATTATAGTATTAAAGAGTGGAGAAAGAGTACCTCTAGATGGAATATGTTTAAGTGATAATGGGACATTAGATTGCTCTGCTTTAAGTGGTGAAAGTATACCAATCAATATAGAAAGAAATAGTAATGTATTAGCAGGATCTATTAATTTAAGTAATACTATTAAATTAGAAGTAACTAAAGATTATAGTAATAGTAGTGTAGCTAGAATATTAGAATTAGTAGAAAATGCAAGTAATAATAAAGCACCTAGTGTCGACTTTATAACTAGATTTGCTAAAATTTATACTCCTATAGTAGTTATAGCAGCACTATTACTAGCACTAATACCACCACTATTAAATATAGGAACATTAAATGAATGGATCTATCGAGCATGTATATTCTTAGTAGTATCTTGTCCTTGTGCTTTAGTGATATCAATACCATTAGCACTATTTGCTGGATTAGGAAGTGCTAGTTCAAAAGGAATACTAATAAAAGGAGGCAACTACTTAGAAGCTTTAGCTAATATAGATACTATAGTATTTGATAAAACAGGAACTTTAACTAAAGGAACTTTCAGTGTTAATAATGTAGTATCTCTAGATATTGATAAAGATGAACTATTAAAGATAGCAGCTTATGGAGAATCTATGAGTACA
>JAVXTN010000159.1:0-2528 GCA_036642635.1 Erysipelotrichaceae bacterium | reverse complement strand
ACTAGTCCAATAGTTATTAAATATTTATTAAGTAATACTAATGTATGTACTAATAGTTTAAGATTACCTTTAGTACCTATTAATCAAAATGATGCTAATAATGTAGACAAAATTCTACAAGAAATTAATTATCAGTTAGCTATAATAAAGTAGGTGATAACATGATACAAGTAAAAGCCTTTGATGAAGAACATGAAGATGATTTAACCCTCAATATTAATGAGTTCATTATTACTAATGATCTCATTAATATTATAGATATAAAGTTCTCAACTAGTATAGCTATAATTGATGAAGATGAACAAATCTATTGTTTCTCAGCTTTATTAATTTATATGGATAATTCACTATAACTAGTAAATACTATAATTAGGAGGTGTATATTATGAAAAAAGAATTAGAAGTATGCTGTAGTGTATGTTCATGCTCATTTAATGATTCATCTCATTGCTGTGCTAAAACCATAAGTGTTGGCTGTGATGAATGCAATGAAGCAAATAGTACACATGAAACTGCATGTAAATCATTTAAATGTAACAAATAAACGATCTAACGATCGTTTTTTATTATAAAAAATTCAAGAAATATGGTATAATAAAACGCAGAGGTGAGTGTATGAAAAAAACAATTTTAATCTTAGCAGTATGTATAATGCTAAGTGGATGTGGAGCAAATAAGAAAGAAAAAGAAAATATCAATAATTATTACGCTAATATAGAAGCAATTGTTTTAAATAACGGTAATGATAGTTTAGAAATACCATTTGAATATAAATTAAATGTAACTAAGAAAGCTGATAATCAGTATGAATATTCAGTGGAAATATTAAATCCTAAAGTAGCTATGTATAGTATAGAAGCGGTAGCAGTAGATTTAAGAACTGATTTAAAAGCTGATATGTTCCCTAGTTGTGGTATATTTGAAGAAGAAGAAATCAATATGATACCAAACCAAGCAAATAAAGATAAAGGATTCCCAGCTAAAATTGTACTTAATGGAGTATCTAAGACACCAGATGTCCAACTTAATATGGTTGTAGGATGGTTAAATGATAATAAAAGTAAATCAGAGAAAGTATACTTTAAATTAAAAGAAACATATAAAGAACCGGTAGTAGAAAAACCAAAAGAAGAAACAACAGAAGAAACTACGGAAGAAACTACTGAAGAAGTAACAGAAGAAGCAACAGAATAAATAAGAAAGCAACAAAGTGATTATAAATAATCACTTTGTTTATGTGGAGTGTGGAATATGAAAAATAAAAAGCAGTCATTAATATTAGGTGGTCTGTTAGGATCAGCCGGGATTTTCATTTCTAAATTAATTGGAATAATATATGTGATACCATTTACAGCACTAATAGGGGAAGGTAATCTAGTTTATTATTCTAGTGCATATCGTATATATGAATATTTAATTAATATATCTTTAGCAGGATTTCCTTTTGCAATAGCTACATTAGTCGCTAAGTACTCATCCTATGGAGATTATAAAACATCATTATTAGTACGTAAATTAAGTATAGGAATAATGAGCGTTCTAGGATTCTTATCAATGGCATTATTAATATTATTTGCTACTCCTTGTGCTTCGGCATTAATGCCAGCAGAAGCAACACCTGAAGCACTAGCAATAACACGTAATGTATTAATAATAATTGCTTTAGCATTATTCTTTGTACCAGTCTTAAGTGCAATAAGAGGATTCTATCAAGGTCTAAAGAATATGGAAATATACGCTTTATCGCAAGTGTTAGAACAATTATCAAGAGTAATATTCCTATTAGGAGCCGGAGCACTATGCGTTTATGTATTTAATATGGATCAAATATGGGCAGTATATTTTGCAGTCCTATCAACCTCAATATCAGCTATATTAGCAATAATTCATATAAAATTTTATGATAAACAAAGAATGCCAGAAATCTTGAAATTAGCAAATCAACAAGAAGCAATACCTAATACTAATCATAAAGCACTATTAAGTGAAATACTAAGGATTAGTATGCCATATCTAATAATGGCAATTCTTGGCTATAGTTATTCATTATTAGATACAGCATTTTATTCACATGCGTTAGAAACATATTATACTAATTCAGAAACATTTGCTACAATAACACAACAAATATCACTGAATTTTAATAATATGGTCCAAGCAACAAGTAGTTTTATCCAACCAGTAGGAGAAACTATAAATTATACAATAGCTACAGCAGCAGCCGAATATTCAAGCACTATATTTGGAATATCATTTTTAAAAGTAGCTAAACTAATAGCAATACCTATGATACTATCACCAGGATTCTCATTAGCTATAATTCCATATATAACAACTAATCTAATAAAGAAAGACTATAAAGAACTAAGAAGAAACATATTAGATTGTGTAGATTCAGTTCTATATTTAGGAACCCCAATATGTTTTTGCCTATTTGCATTAGCAAAACCAATATATTATTTTATGTATGGAGGAGCAAACTTAACATTAGGAACAGATATCCTACAATGGTATACAGTAGATGCATT
>JAVXTN010000158.1:2318-2531 GCA_036642635.1 Erysipelotrichaceae bacterium | reverse complement strand
ATATAGAATATAAATCTAATAAATTATATAAGAATCTATATTTATCTATTTCTTCTAATTCTTTAATATAATTACAATCTTTATAGTTTAATAGATCAAATATGAATTTAACTTCTTCATCTTCTTTTTTTAATTCACAATTTAAAAGATGTTCTTCTTTTTTTGTTAGTAAACTATAATCATAATTATCTTTAGCGTTTAAATCTGATTTTC
>JAVXTN010000158.1:238-2308 GCA_036642635.1 Erysipelotrichaceae bacterium | reverse complement strand
ATGTGCTCCGTTTAGAACATTTGCTTGGCAATAAGTGAATTTAGTATTTATTCTTTTATTGTTTTCTATATCTCTTAAATAATCAATTAATGGTATATTAGCTTCTTTTTTTGAATTAAGTATTTTTATTGTATCAATTATTATTTGATCATCATCTACCATTATATCGAATGTCTTACTGTTTTTAATAGTTATTGTTAAGGCTATTTGCATAATCTTTTCTCTCACTTTTTTGTTTTTTATTACTGTAATTTATATATTTAATTAATAGTTTTATAAATAATATGAATACTAATATTATTAGTAGTATTAGAAAGACGGTGTTATTTGTTTTACTTTGTTCTTTCTGTTTATTTGATATGATTGTTGGTTCACTAAACATATCATTTAGTATTGTATTAGTATTTGTTTTTGATTGATTGGTACTGAATATGTTGTTTTGTATTTGATCTAGTTCAGCATTATTTTTATTGTTTATAATGGTCTTAGCTATATTGAATTTATCTGTAAATATATCTATTCCATTACGGTCACTTAGTGATTGGTTTGTTTCTTGGTTAACACTGTTTTCTGGATTTAGTTCTATATCTTCAGCTTGTACGGAAGAAACACTACCTAAAAATATTATTGATAAAATAAAAACAAAAATAGTGCTCTTTCTTGAGCACATTTTTTATAGTCCTTTTATTTTAGTAGACATATCATTATCTAATGATAAAACTGCATCAGCGATTTGATCCATTTGTTGAGCGATACTTAAAATAAGATCACTAGTTTGTCTAAAAGACTTTTCTAATCCTTCAAATTGTTGACAGAAAGCTTGACTAGCTTGTCCTTCCCATTCTTCTGGTAATTGATTTACCATGTTTCTCATATTGGCTACTACACCACTAAAGTTTTGTTCATCGTTTCTAAAAGCATTTGCTTTTTGATTCATTTGTTCAGGTGTTATTCTAATTTGACTACCCATATTGGTATCCTCCTAGTCCCTATCGTTTGGACTTATTAATTATAACCCCCCCCCCGACTGTATTGCAAGCATTATTTAATATTTACATGTAAAGTTTTGTTAAATGATTTAATATATTAAATAATTAATAAAAATAAGAAGCTACATAGTAGCTTCTTATTCTGCTTTAATTACTCTTAATACATCATCTATTTTAATTATAGATATTTTTACTGTCTTTTTAAGTTTAGCTGCTTCTACTTTAGTAGTAGCATATGTTAATTCATAGGATACTTCATAACCATCATATACTTGTCCTTTATAAACTAAAGATACTTCATTATTAAAGTTTAACTTAGTTTCATTAACACAAGGTAAATCTTCTTTAGAGTATTCATTTACTACCATAGGATATTGAGCATAATAATTTAATTTAGCATAGTCTTTAAATTCTTCTGCTTTATCTTTAGGTAAGTAAGTCATTCCACCAATCTCATCAGCACTTGCTTTATTAGATAATGAGAAGAAATCTAATATAAACATATTAGCAACTAATCCTGCTATATCTTTATCTTCTTTCTTTCCTTTTAAAGCACCTGTTAATTCATTATATGCTTTAGCCTGAACGTTGTTAGGATTAACTGGTGCTTCATATACTTCATTCTTTATAATAGCCACCTGTTCCTCTTTTGGAGCTGGTGGTGGTGTTTCTTCTTTCTTACATCCACCCATAGTTAATACTAGCGTTATTGCGCACAATGCGCTTAGAGATTTTTTCATTAATTGCCTCCATACTTTATATAATATATGTTTTACTTAACTAGTATATCATATATTATTTCTTTTGTTCTAAAAATATTTTTTTAGCTTTATCTCTTAATCCATCACTATAAGTAGCATTAGCAGTAGCTATATTACTGTTACCTCCACCTACAAAACCTAAACTAAATAAATTCTTAATAAGTATATTAGCATTAACATCTTGATTAGCATGATGTCCTATAACAACACTAATAGTTTTACCATCAGTAGACATAAACATAGCTACTTTATCTTCATCCTTTATATATATACTCATCATATGATGTAAATCTTTAGGACTAAAGTTATTTAAATCTAAA
>JAVXTN010000158.1:0-228 GCA_036642635.1 Erysipelotrichaceae bacterium | reverse complement strand
AATAGTATTATCTAATATATTTTTAAATATTTGATATTTTAATTCTTTTACTTCATTCTTTAAGTTCTTTTTATCATTTATAAGATGTTCTATTCCTGTATTAACATATAAATGAGGTAGTGCTAAAGAAATACTAGCTTCATTTAATACTTTATATCTTCTTTCTAAATTATCTAATAGTTGATCTCCTGCTATATAATATATTTTTATACCATTAGTAGTTTTTTC
>JAVXTN010000157.1:0-2588 GCA_036642635.1 Erysipelotrichaceae bacterium | reverse complement strand
TATAGAAAAAGATATTAAAACTAGTATATGTAATGATGAATACTTTAAACAAAAATGTGATAAATGTAGTCATTATGTTAAGTTCTTATATCCTTTTATATACTTTGATGCTAATAAATCTTTTGAATTATTTTTATCTTATGATGGAGTAATACTAGATGTAAATAAAGAAGCTAAAAATAAAAGAATAGTTAAATCTATTGAAGAATTAAATGAAAAGATAAGGATATTTGAATGTGAGTTAGATGATCGTAAAATAGAATTATTAAAGTATCGCTTATGCAAACAATTAGGTTATAATAATGTTGTGATACGGATAGAGTTTATAAGTTATGATAAAGATTATATAGTATTTAAAATAGATGAAGAGTATAATAATTTAAAGATGATACCAACTAGTGTTTATAATAATATAGAAGAATATGGTAGTAGTACTTCTATATTAGAGATAAATAAAGATTGGGCTAAGGAGAAATTAAAAGATGAGTAAAGTACTGTTTATAGATAGTTGTATAAAGAATGAAGAAGAATCTAGAACTCATATGTTATGTGTATCTTTTATAGTAGCTTATAAAAGATTACATCCTAATGATGAATTAGATACTATAGTATTAAAGAAGATGAAACTTAAACCTTTATTAGAAAATAAAATTCTATATCGTAATAATTTAATAAAGAATTTAGATTTTGATAATATAGAATTTTATAATGCTTCTGAATTTAAAGAGTATGATAAAATTATTATAGGTGCTCCTATGTATAATATGTCTATACCAGCTTTACTTAAGACTTATATAGAAGATATATGTGTAATGGGGGTAACATTTGATTATAATAATTTAGGCCAATGTGGGCTTTGTAAAGCTAGTAAGTTAATGTATATAACTACTAGAGGAGATGATTTTAGTATTGAACCTTTATTAGGTACTGAAATAGATATACCTTATATGAAAGCTATAACTAAAATGCTAGGTATAAACCAATTTAACTATTATGCTTTTAATAATACAGATAAATTAGATGATGAAACTCTAAATAATAAATTAAATGAAGCATCAAAGGAACTAACTAAAATAGCAGGAGAATGGTAATGAATATTGATTATACTTATCAGATGTCATTAGATCAATTTATAAGTGTTGATAATAAACAAACAAATAAACTAAATGATCGTTATGAACAAGCTTTAAATAAACTAAAAGAATGTACTTTAGTAAGAAGTAAATTAAAAAAACAAACTATAGCATTAGAATCATTAAAAATACATGATTCTTGTTTAGAAGCATATCTAGTATTAGGTTCTTGTGCTAATGATCCTCATATAGCATTAAACTACTTTAAAAAAGGAGTAGATAAAGCTACTATAACTTTAGGTAAGAACTACTTTTTTAAAGATAATAAAGACTTTTATTGTGAAGAAACTAAATTATATTTTAAATTAAAAACTATATATGCTAAAACTTTATATGAAGTAGGTTATATGAAACAAGCTTTAGTACAGTTTACTAATATATATACTTATAATCCTAATGATAATGAAAATATTATATATTATTTAATATCTACATTATTATATTTTGAAAAATATGATAAAGTTTTAATATTATTAGAAAAGCATGATAATGCTTATTTAAGATGTTTATATTATTATAAACAAGGTTATTTAGATCAAGCTAGTTATTATTTACAGATAGCTAAAAAAGAGGATGTAGGGATAGTGGAGCAATTGATGGGGAGTAAAAGAAATATAGAAATAACAAACGATTTAGTTATGGTTATGTTAAAACATATAGCTGTATTAAGTTATTTTAGAGAATGGTTAAGTTTGAATTGATAGCTATATGCTATTTTTTTTATTTGGTGGACCTTGTTGAATCATAGCTCTTATAGAGTTAAATAGAATTGGTTTAAGTTTATCTATATCTGAAGGTACTCCCATTATTAAAGAAGTATAGGACATAGAACATACTAGTTCTAATATCATAAAGAAGAGTTGAAATGCTTCATCATTAGTATAACCAAAGGTTAATAAGTAATTAAAGAAATCATTTATAAGATGATATACTTTTTCATTAGTTGGATTAGCAATAGCATTCTCTATAAATTTCCAAGTTAAACTAGTTCTAAATATTTTAACTATATAAGGATATTCTTTAAATACATCTATAATTAGATCTAACATATTAATTAGTCTTTCTGTAATATTTGGAGCTGCATACTTCTTAGTAGTTATAGCTGCATATTTAAATAAATCATTACTTGCTTGTAAGATTACAGCATCACTTATAGCATCTTTATCTCTAAAGTATAAATAGAATGTACCTTTTCCTACGTTTGCTTTTTTTACTATTTGGTCTATGCTTGTTTTAGTTACTCCATTAATAATAAAGAGATCTAGAGCTGAAGCTATTAAACGATTACGTTTATCTAATTTGTTAATTTCTCGTTGGTTCATAAGCTCTCCTTTGTATTTGTTATTTAACTATATAGCAAATATGAATGTTAGTCAATATTTAGGGCTAATGAGTATCTATAATTATTATAGTATGCTAATATAACACAGTTATATACAAGAGGTGATACTATGA
>JAVXTN010000156.1:1230-2622 GCA_036642635.1 Erysipelotrichaceae bacterium | reverse complement strand
ATCTTTCCTACAGAATGTAAGAAAGATATGGCACCTAGAGGTATAGAATTTATTACTTCCATAACTAATGTTAGTAAACATAGTGTATATGCACTAGGTGGTATAACACCTTCTAATATTAGTTTATTAAATGATAGTGGTATTGAAGGTGTTACACTAATGAGTAGTCTTATGACTACTCAAGCACCTAGTGAATTAATATATCTATTGAAGTCTAATTATATAATGCTATAATTATTAGGAGGTGATAATATGCAAGATGCTATAAATGCAATTATTAATGATTTAAATGAAGATACTGTTTTAGTAGCAGTAAGTAAATACCGTACTATTGAAGAAATATATGAAGCAGCTTCTTGTGGCTGTAAAGTTTTTGGTGAAAACCATGTACAAGAAATAGTTAATAAATATGATCCTAATTATAAATGGCATATGATTGGCCATCTACAAAAAAACAAAGTAAAAGCTTTGCTTCCATTTGTTGATATGATTGAATCACTTGATTCTTTAGCACTAGCTAAAGAAATAGAAAAAGAAGCATCTAAAATTAACAAAGTTATACCAGTATTAGTCCAGATAAACATTTCTCACGAAGAAAATAAAACTGGTATTAATTTAGAAGATACACTATCTTTTATAGATGAATGTATCTTAAGTTTCCCCCACATTAAAATTAAAGGTCTTATGTGTGTAGCATCTAATACCGACAATGAAAAACAGGTAAAAGTAGAATTTAAAGCTATGCAAGATATGTTCTATCAATGTAAGTCAATCTATCATGAAGATATTAAATATCTATCTATGGGTATGTCTCATGATTATAAACTAGCATTAGAATACGGTGCTAATATTGTTCGTATCGGAACAGCCATCTTTGGTGAACGCACAAAAAAATAAAATAAAAGGACATAACCAATGTCCTTTTATTTTATTGCAACCTATAACAAAAGAATATGAACTACATTTTACGATGTAGTTCATATTCTTCTTTAAAGTTTATTACCTCTATTCCATACTTACATATTAATGGATCATAAGTTACACTAGAATTAAACTTCTTTACTTCTCCCGGTTGTAATCCTTCTTTACCAACCACATATATACAGCTAGTATCTACTACTGAATTATTCTCACTACAATATATTATCTTAATCTTTAAATAATATATAGTATCATTAGCATAATTACAACATAAACCTTGTACACTAGTATAATGTTCATTATGAAATAATTTAAGATCATCAAATCTTACTTTCTTCTTATTTTCTTTACTTCTAACTACTGTATTACTGTTAATATGACTATTCTTTATTAATCTTATACCTATATAAATTAATACACCCATAGCTACTATTATAGGATAATAAATAGAGTTAACTACTTTAGCTATTA
>JAVXTN010000156.1:0-1220 GCA_036642635.1 Erysipelotrichaceae bacterium | reverse complement strand
TGGTATTTTATTTTCATATACTCCATATATCTTATTTACATTAGCATGATAATCATCTACATTACCACTAGCTAATGCATATGTCCTATAATATACACTACTACCTATAACATCTCTATTCTTAAAACAACGTATTGCTACACTATTACTATCATTACCATAAGATACTGCAACCACTTCACTTCTCTTTACATCTTTAATATTATTAATCTTTCTAATAATAACTAAATCATGTTTATTTATTAATGGTTCCATTCCTGTATCATTCATATTATACATTTGAAAAGGTAATATTTGTGCAGCTTTATCTTGATATACATTTAATATAAGACTATAACCTAATAATATTAGCACTATTAGTGCTAATATTATTTTTATTATTCTTTTTAATATACTCATAATTTAATTATTTTCATCTAAAGTAATTGAATCCCAATCACTTATATTATTAACATTTAATAACCACTTTAGTGTATATACTCTTTCAGTAACGATACTTAC
This sequence comes from Erysipelotrichaceae bacterium, assembly GCA_036642635.1. Lineage (GTDB taxonomy): Bacteria > Bacillota_I > Bacilli_A > Erysipelotrichales > Erysipelotrichaceae > JAVWHP01. Next base: position 719 of record JAVXTN010000156.1, on the reverse strand, counting down.
GTTAACATTTTCTAATGGTTGTTTCTTATCTATAGCATAATTACATGCCCATAAATATCTACTCATCAAATCATATAAGTCTAATATTTCTTCTTTACTTCTCATTTTTGCTTTTTCCATTAGTATTTCATAATTTGCATTCCATAATATAGAAGATATATTTGCAGCATCACATGGTGTATTAATATCATTTAATTCTGTAATATTTAATGCCCACATTAATACTGAACAGTTTTCAAATTTCCATGCATTTTGTATATGTTCATTATTATTAGCATCTCCATTATAATATTCTAATTCTTTATTAGTGAATATATCTTCTGGATATAAATGTGCTAATAAATTCTTTTCTTGTTCATCTAATATTTTAGGATCATCTACTTTATCATTTAAGTAGGTTTCTCCTCTTACTCCTAATGCAAATAATGCACATAATCTTTTAATTACTTCTTCATTATTTCTTAAACTAGTTTCTTCATCACTAGCTACTTCATAATCAGTATTAAAAGGTACCCATTTATCTTTTAGTATTTCAATAGACTTATTCTTACGATTAATATCATTAGTTTTTTGTATAATAGTTTCATCATTAATTACTATTCCATTATATGGTGTAAAGTTACTTACTTCACTTTCCCCATGTAAATTGATTAATAACTTTTGATCATTAGTATATATACTCATATCATCATATAAAATTAAACTATGTACATTTTTAG
>JAVXTN010000155.1:0-2647 GCA_036642635.1 Erysipelotrichaceae bacterium | reverse complement strand
TAAATATATCTAATCCATAAACCATTTTATCTATAACTGATGAATACAATAACATATATAATGTTAATGGACTTACCACTATAATTATTTTTCTAATTATAGTATTTTTAATATCTATATCTTTTAGCATTATAAATAATGTACAACATAATATAACCCCAAATAAATTTTGATTATCATTTAAAAACAATAAATTTTGTCCTTTCATATATCCTATATAGCTTAATATATTCATAGCTATTAAACTTAACGTACCTAAGATTAAACATTGTTTCTTTTTTAATTGAATAAAGTTTAGTTTAATTCCCGCCCCTATAATATAGAATATAAGTGGATAAGTGTGGCCCCACCAGTTTGGTAAAACATCAAAGGGGACAAATAGTCTTGATAGACTATTTAATGTATAGGGTAAGCTAATACATAATAATAGTACTATTACTAATACATAGTATTCTTTCTTATTAATCTTATTTAATATAATATTTAAGAAAGGTATTATAAGATATAATCCTATAAACATATTAATATACCATGAATATCCAGTAACGCTAAAATTAGTTATACTTAATATAGCAGTTATTATTGACATATTTTCACCATAATAGAAGTGTCTAAATATTATGATCGTTACACAAGCTAATAAATATACTATAAGTATATTTATTAGCTTCATATAATATTCTTTAGTTATTTCTTTTTTACATTGAAGATAACCAGTTACCATTAAAAATAGTGGTACTGCTAGTAGTATAAAATACCTTAATGTATTATAGATAAAAGCTCCTATATTATTTAATGGCATTGCATAAAAGTTATTACTTGATAAATAATGTATACAAAATACTAGATATATTGCTAGTACTTTTATAATGTCTATTCCTAAAACACGTTTTTTCATATAATTACCTCTTTATTTACTTACTTATTTTACCATACTTTTAGTTATATAGTTATTATAAGTTTACCGATATTAAATATGATTAGTGTCACAACATAAGGTATTACTACCATACTTAAAATACTTAGCATAAGTATTTTAAGTCCATATTCTTTATAGAGTGCTTGCATAGTCATAATGCATGGCATTGATAAACTTATAAAGCACATATAGCAAAAGGCTCTTAGTTTGGCTAAATCGTCTTCCCATAAGCTTTTAATTTCTTTAGTTCCTATATTTTGTTTAATTACTCCTATTACATTTTCTTTAGCTATAATACTAGTTGGTAATGCTAGTATACAAGCTTCGCATTCTCCAAATCCTAATGGTTCAAATATAAAACTACTTGCTTCTGCTGCTTTTCTCAAATATGAATTTTCATCACTACCATCTGGTAAGTAAGCTATCCCCCACATAATAATCATTGTTAGCATTATTATTCCAGTTGCTTTTTTAATATAAGCTTTAACTTGTTGATTTGCTTTCTTCATTACTATCTTTATATTCGGTATATGATATGGTACTAATTCTTCTACATATATTTTATCATCTTTTATATAATGATGTAGTAGCATTGCTAATAGCAATGCTACTACAATTCCTATAAGGTATAACAGTACAATTGCTTCAATTGCTTGATCTTCAAAGAAGGCTAAGCTAAATAACATATATACTGGTAGTCTAGCTGCACAACTCATAAATGGTATAAGAATAGCTGTTAGCCTTCTTTGAAGATGGTTATCTAAGGTTCTTAAAGCATATATCGCTGGTACATTACAACCAAAGCCCATCATTAAACAAACAAAGGATCTACCACATAAACATACTTTCCTCATTAACCCATCACTTAAGAATGCTATTCTACTTAAATATCCACTCTCTTCTAATAACGCTAAATCAAAATATAATATAAACAACATAGGTATAAAACTTAGAATAGCACCTAAACTCAATACTATTCCATTGCTAAGCATATCAGTTAAAATGCTAGGGAGCCATTTTAACTGATATATATAATTATTGATTATATCAAAGAAATAATCAATAATTATAATCATCGGTTTAGAACCTATGAATACAGTAAATAGAAGTAAACCGATGACACTTAGCATAATAAGTATTCCTAAATATTTATTTAGGAATACTTTATCTAATTTTATACTTATATTATTTCTAAGGTATGGATCATCGATGCAAGAAAGTAATTGATCAATAGTTAAATAATTATAAATAACAGGATTAAAATTAAAAGCATCGATGATCTGTTTATTATTATTAATCTTATAAGAACAACAAATAATTTTAGTATTTAAAAGAAGCTCTAAAGATTTTATATTAATATTAATCTTTTGTTTTAAAGCTAAATCATATAAATTAAATATAATAAGCATAGGAATATTAAGCTTCCTTAAAGATAAAGTAAGCTTTAAATTCTTTTCTAAATTAGTAGCATCTAAAACATTAACAATTAAATCTATCTTATTATTTAAAAAAGATTTAGTAATAAGTTCCTCATTAGAAGGATGATCTAAATCATTTATACCAGGTAAATCAATCAAATGAAAATTATTAATAAAAGCCTCACTAATATCAACACTAACACCAGGATAATTACCTACTGCTAAATTAGTATTAGCTAAACGATTAATTAAAGTACTTTTACCAACATTAGGAACACCAACAAATACTATTTCATTATATTTCATAAGG
>JAVXTN010000154.1:0-2649 GCA_036642635.1 Erysipelotrichaceae bacterium | reverse complement strand
TGATATTATGAATAATATTAATGAAAGATTAAAGAATTTTAAAATAAGAGGTTGTTCATTTAAAGGAGTAAGTTATGGTTATGCTAGTTATCCAATACAAGGAGATACTTTAGATAAAATTATTAGTATAGCTGATAGTAAAATGTATGATAATAAGAATAGTAAGAATAGAGAAGAAATTATTAAAGAATATGAAGAAGCATCTGTATATTAGAAGTATTATATAAGTAGTAAGTTATAAGATATTATTATGAAAGGGTATACAATAACCAAAATACTAGAATATATTGTAATAGTGCTTAAAATTAGTTATTTAATATTATATATTTAAAGATAATACGTGAAAAAGTAATGAAAAAATGTTATATTATTAAGGTGTAAAAAGAAGTTAAACCAGGAGGTATTAATTATGAGTAAAAGACCAGTAGTATTAGTAGTAATGGATGGTGTAGGTATTAGTGATGTTACATTAGGTAACGCAGTTAGTAATGCTTATACTCCTATATTAGATGAATTGATGGCTAATAGCCCAAACACAGCAATTAAAGCACATGGATTAGCAGTTGGATTACCAAGTGATGAAGACATGGGTAACTCAGAAGTAGGACATAACGCATTAGGTTGTGGACAAATATATGCTCAAGGAGCAAAACTAGTAAATGAATCTATAGCTAGTAAAGAATTATTTGCTTCACCAACATGGAATGCATTAATAGATAATGCTAAAGAAAATACTATGCATTTTATAGGATTATTATCTGATGGTAATGTACATTCACATATTAATCATTTAATAGCAATGTTAGAACAAACTAAAGCACAAGGAATTAAGAATGTTAAATTACATATCTTATTAGATGGAAGAGATGTTCCAGAAACTAGTGCATTAATATATGTAGAACAAATTGAAGAAGTAATGGCTAAATTAAATGACGGAAACTACCATGCTGAAATAGCAAGTGGTGGTGGAAGAATGAAAATTACTATGGATCGTTATAACTCAAATTGGTCTATGGTTGAAGAAGGATGGAAGACTCATGTTTTAGGAGAAGGAAGACAATTTGCTTCAGCTAAAGAAGCAATTGAAACATATCGTAATGAAACAGGAGTAGTAGATCAAGATTTACCTGCTTTTGTAATAGCTAAAGATGGAAAACCAGTAGGAACTATTGAAGATGGAGATAGTGTTATACTATTTAACTTTAGAGGAGATCGTGCTCAAGAAATTTGTTTAGCATTTGATAATGAAAACTTTGATCAATTTGATCGTGTTAGATTCCCTAAAGTAATGTTTGCTGGAATGCTTCAATATGATGCAGACCTTAAAATACCAAATAATTTCTTAGCATTCCCACCAAAGATTAAGAATACTTTATCAGAAACATTAGTAAAGAATGGAATTAGACAATATGCTATAAGTGAAACACAAAAATTTGGTCACGTTACTTATTTCTGGAATGGAAATAGAAGTGAAAAGTTTGATGAAAACTTAGAAACATTTGTAGAAGTTAAATCTGATGTAGTACCATTTGAACAAAGACCTTGGATGAAAGCAGCAGATATAACTGATCAATTAAATGAAGCAATAGCTTCTAATAAATATGATTTCTTAAGAACTAACTATCCAAATGGAGATATGGTAGGACATACAGGAGATTATGAAGCAACTATTATTGGAGTAGAATCAGTAGATATTATGTTAAAGAGAATCTTACCAGTAATTAAAGCAAATAACGCTATATTAATTGTAACTGCAGATCATGGTAACGCCGATGAAATGTATGAAAAAGCAAAGAAAACAGATACAAGAATAAAAGCAAAAACATCACATACATTAAATGCAGTTCCATTTATCGTATATAATGCTGATGTAGAAATAAAAGAAGGAAACTTCGGATTAGCAAATGTAGCAGCAACTGTAGCTCAACTATTAGATATTGAAAAAGACCCATCTTGGGAAGAAAGTATCATTAAATAATAAAATACCTCCTTTTAAAAGGAGGTATTTTTTATATAAAAAGTACGTTTTTTAGAAGTAAATAACAAAAAAATTATTATCAAACGAATAATACGACCTAATTATAGCACTTAGTGTCCTATAAGTAACAGTTTAAAAAAAACCCCAATACAATGATGTATAATAAGACAGAAACGGGGTGATTTAATGCTAGTAAAAGAAACAAGAAACTATAAAAAATTTGTAATAGTAATGATTGCTTTAGTAGTGTTATTTTCATCTCTATTAATAGCATTCGTATTAAATGTGCAATCACTACTAGAAGAAGACGCATTCAATAGAGTTAACCAAATGACAATTCAATTAAAAAACAATTTAGAAAATGCATTAAGTTACCATTCATTAGAATTAGATAATATGGCAATAAAAATGTCTAACATTAAAGAACCAACAGAAGAAGACTTCAACAAAGTAATAGCAAGTGAAAAAGCAAATTTTGAAAATATACAATATGTAAATAATAAAGGAAAAGGCTATAATCTAAAGAACTCTATATATTATAGTAATGCAGAAATTAAAGATAATATATCTAAAGGAAAACACTATGTAACAGATCCATATTTCTCAAATAAAAAGACTTTAATAACTCAAACTATACCTATTGTAAAAGATGATAAAGTATTAGGAGCATT
>JAVXTN010000153.1:0-2670 GCA_036642635.1 Erysipelotrichaceae bacterium | reverse complement strand
CCTGTAAAGATATCTTTAATTTGTTCTGTTGTAAGATTTTCAACCTTAATTTATTTATTTAAAATTACACAAATTCCATCTATTGCTATTTCATGTACATCTAGTGAAGCACTTTCTTCAGTTGTTAATTCTCTTGATACCATTCCTACTTGGAATGCATTAGAATTAACTCCTTTAATTCCTACTCCTGATCCTCCGCCTTGAATATCAAGTGTTCCTAGTTTCTTAGATTCAAACCCTGCTGAGAAATCTTCCATTAGGGGTTGGATAGAAGTAGAACCACCTACAGTTAAATTTGTTTCGTTATTTGCTGAAGATCCACATCCAGCAAGTAGTGTTAGCATTACTAAACAAGTTAATATCTTTTTCATAATATTCCTCCTGTGTTCTTCTATATTTTATATTACTTTTATTAACTGTATATGATAGTTTTGTTAAGTTAGTGTTAACACCTTCTATTCCTTTTATAACTAAATAAATACCGTTCGCATTAGAACGGTATTTATTTAGTTATTTAATGATATTTTAAAGGTAGTTCCTTCATTAATTTTAGAAAATACTTCAATGTGTCCTTGATGTGCATCTATAATTGATTTAACTATTGCTAATCCTAGGCCACTTCCTCCACTTTCTCTTGATCTATCACTATCTACGCGATAGAATCGATCAAATATTTTATTAACTTGTGATGGAGTTAATCCTTGCCCTTCATCAGATATCGAAATAAAGTAATGATTATCATCTTTATAAGTACTAATCGATATCGTACCACCATTAGAATATTTTATAGCATTACTAATTAAATTATTAAATACTTGTGAAAGTTTAGCATAATCAGCAAACACTAGATCTTTACAACCATAATCTTTTTTAAAACTTATATTCTTTTGTTTACTTAATAATTCAAAAGAACTGCAAACATTATCTAATAGTTCACATGGATTAAAGTTTTTACGGTTTAGTAATGGTACATCAACGCTTAATCTTGAAATTGATAATAGGTCTTGTACTAGATTGTTAAGCCTTGATGTTTCAATTTCTATTTGTTGTAGAAAGTCTATTCTTGTTAAGTCATCATTGAAATCCTTAGAATTAAGGATTTCAATCATGCCTTTGATAGCAGCTATTGGGGTTTTTAATTCATGAGAAGCGTCAGCTATAAAACGTTTTTGTAGTTTTTCACCTTCTAGTGTTTTAGATATATCTTGAAAGATAACTAAGCAACCAGAAAATATACCATTAGTAGTAACTGGTACTGCTATACTTTGATATTCTATATTATTAATTTTAATGATTTTATCAAAGTTCTTTTCTAAAATATAAGCATCTTTAATACATTCTTGCATTACATGAGGATAATCATTATGTAAATAAGTTAATTCATCATTATAAGTATTAGATCTAAATTCTTCTAATAAACTATTATATATAACTAATTTACCTTTAGCATCTAATAATAGCATTGGAAAAGGGATGCTTGATATTAGAGTCAGTAGTTGTTTATTTTTTAAATGAGCATCACTTGTAGTTGTTTGTATCTTATTCTTTAATGATTGAGTTTCTTTTTTTAATAGTAGTTTAGTTTTAGAATCATTAATATTTAATATTATAATGCATCCAATACATATTAATATAATTAAGACATAACTATTTATATTAAAGCAGTAGTTTATTAATAAACTAATTGCAGTAATACTAAGGATTGAAGTATACCTATTCATTTGTAGTATCCATCAAATAGCCAATACCACGTGAAGATTTAATAGTTACATCACTCTTAGCTAATTTAGTTCTTAATTTAAATACATGGACATCTACAATTCTAGTATCACCATCATAATCAAAGCCCCAAATACTATTTAATATATTATCTCTAGATAAGACTATACCACGATTCTTAATAAAGAATTCTAATAGATCGAATTCTTTCTTAGTTAATTCTAGTGGTACATCACTGATTTTAGCTACTCTACGTGCTAAATCCATCTTTACACTACCAATAGTTAAGTTAGCTACTTCACTCTTATTAGCGCGTTTTAAATGAGCATTTACTCTAGCTCTTAATTGTCTAGGTGAAAAAGGCTTAGTAACATAATCATCAGCACCTAATTCAAAAGCATGTAATATATCATATTCTTCATCTCGTGCTGTAAGCATCATAATTATAGCATCTAAACCTTCTTCTTTAAATTTTTCTAAAAGTTCTATACCACTAATTTTAGGAAGCATCCAGTCTATAATCATTAAATCAAAATGTTCTTTTAAACCAATAGCTAATGCGCTTTCTCCATCATCACACTCTATCACTTCATAATTAGCCTGTCTTAATTCATAAGCTATGACTTTTCTTATATTAGCTTCATCTTCAATTAACAATATCTTTTCCATAGATTAACCTCTTCTCTTAGCTAGTACCTATAACTTCTAATAATGTATAATGCACCTGCATATTCATTTTACCTACTTTAGGTTCAAATTGCAAAACATTTTCTTTAATTATTTTTTCACCCTCCCCTATCTCTTTAGCTATAGTTCTTCTAGCCTCAAATAATAATTTAAAATAATCAAAAGCATCTATACTATTCTTTTCATCTATTTCTACATTTATTGTATACCAAGTATAAGCATAAACCTTACCCTTAACATTAATAGATTCACTTTTATTCATAC
>JAVXTN010000152.1:1298-2671 GCA_036642635.1 Erysipelotrichaceae bacterium | reverse complement strand
TACTAGGTCTTCAACACCTTTACCCATTGGTTTAATACTCTTAAAGCTCATTGGTGCATTTTCTACTTCTTCTTTAGTTAATAAGAATGGTCTAATTGTAGCATGAGGACATACAAATGAACAGAATCCACATTGAATACAGTTTTCTGGATCCCATGTTGGAACTTGTACTGCAATTGTTCTATGTTCATTATAAGATACATCATTTCTCATAGATCCATCTAATAGATTATGCTTAGTAAATGCTGATACTGGAAGGTCATATCCTTCTAATGCATTAATTTTAGCAACTTGGTCATCATAATATGCATCACCAGTTTCTTTAACTAATGGTGTATATTTTAAATCAGCCCATTTAGGATCTACATCAATCTTAACTAATCCAGCTTTTCCACTATCAATTGCTTTATAGTTAAGTTGAACAACTTCATCACCTTTTTTACTATAAGATTTCTTAGCTGCTTTTTTCATTAATTCTACAGCTTCTGCAAATGGCATTATTTGTTCATTTAATGCAAAGAAAGCACTTTGTAATATAGTATTAGTTCTTCTTCCCATTCCTATAGATTGTGCAATAGCAGTAGCATCTATAACATAGAAAGTAGCTTTCTTCTTAGCTAATTGTACTAATAACTTATTAGGTAAGTGTTCTACTATTGTACTTGCTTCAAAACTAGTATTTAATAGGAATGTTCCTCCTACTTTTAAGTTTCTTAACATATCATATTTAAATACATAAGCATCTAATGAACATGATATAAAGTCTGCATTATCTATATAGTATGTTGATCTAATAGGACTATTACCAAATCTTAAATGAGATCTAGTAGCTCCTCCTGCTTTTTTACTATCATATGCAAAATAAGCTTGTGCATATTGATCAGTATTATCACCTATAATCTTAATTGCATTCTTATTAGCTGATACTGTACCATCACTACCTAATCCATAGAAAAGACATGATGTATAATCAGCGTTAACATGGAAATCTTCATCAACTTTTAATGAAAGATGAGTTACATCATCATTAATTCCTATTGTAAATCCATGTTTAGGTTCTGTTTCTTTAAGGTTATCAAATACTGCTTTAATTTGATTTGGTTGAGTATCCTTAGATCCCATTCCATATCTTCCTCCAACAATATTTAAATCTTTATGGTTTTTTAATGCTGCTAATACATCTAGATATAATGGTTCATTTGCTCCCATTTCTTTAGTACGGTCAATTACTGCTAAATTTTTAACACTGCTTGGTAGTACTGCTTCTAAATATTTAGTTGAGAATGGTCTGTATAGGTGTACTTTAATCATACCTACTTTTTCACCATTTCTGTTTAATTCATCTATTGTTTCTTTTGCTGTTTCACTTACTG
>JAVXTN010000152.1:0-1288 GCA_036642635.1 Erysipelotrichaceae bacterium | reverse complement strand
TACATAAAATAGCACGGTCAGCATCTTTAGCTCCATAGTATGTAAATGGTGCATAATCTCTTCCTGTTACTTTACTTATTTCACTTAAGTAGTTTGCTACAACATCTGGAACATTGTCGTAGTGTTGGTTTTGTGCTTCTCTTCCTTGGAAGAAGATATCATCATTTTCAGCACCACCACGTGTTACTGGATTAGTGTGTGGATTCAAAGCGTTAGCTTTATAAGTTTCTAATGCTTCATAATCTACTAAGTCTTTAAATACTTGGTAGTCCATTACTTCTACTTTTTGAATTTCATGAGATGTACGGAATCCATCAAAGAAGTGCATGAATGGTACTCCAGCTTTAATTGCTGCTAAATGTGCAACTCCTGCTAAATCCATACATTCTTGTACTGAGTGTGATGCTAGCATACATACTCCGGTTTGACGACATGCATAGATGTCTTCTTGATCTCCAAATATGTTCAATGCTCTTGATGCTAATGCACGAGCAGATACATGTAGTACTCCTGGTAGTAGTTCTCCTACCATCTTGTAAATATTTGGTATCATTAATAATAAACCTTGTGAAGCAGTAAAAGTAGTACTTAATGTTCCACCTTGTAGAGCTCCGTGTATTGCTCCTGCAGCTCCTGCTTCTGATTGCATTTCAGCAACCTTAACAACAGTATCAAATATGTTTTTTCTTCCTTGAGAAGCCCAAACATCCACCACTTCAGCCATAGGTGAAGATGGTGTTATCGGATATATCGCTGTTAATTCGGTAAATGCATACGCACAGTGTGCTGCTGCTGTATTACCATCCATAGACATAAATTGTTTTGCCATTTGTTTCCTCCTTGTAATAACTATACCTTCTTATTATAGAACTTTTTTACCATATTGGAAAGCAATAATTTCATTTTTTGTAAACGGTTAACAATATTTTATATATAATAAAAAGCCCTTTGCTAAAAGGGCTCTAATCTATTACAATTTTTATATCCTCTTTTCTTCTATCGTCCTTCTCTTTTAAACTACAAACACTCATCATTTCATTAATTATTATCATTGTATTATCAGCATCTTCTATCATAAAGTTTGCATCCCTAGTCTCTTTAGTATCATTAAATTTATAACTAGTACTACCCTCATCTTTACAATTATTTTCATTATGAATCTCATAATAGCCTTTAGCAATGCTCTTTATTATCATTTTAAAATCATTATTATTATTTAAACTATAGCTTTGATGAAAGTTTTCTCCTATCAACAATATCTTATATTCATCAAAATTATTAGGTCTTA
>JAVXTN010000151.1:0-2701 GCA_036642635.1 Erysipelotrichaceae bacterium | reverse complement strand
TGATATGGTTGGTTCTACTAAAGAAATTATTGAATATGCTAAAGAGAATGTTAATGATGAAATTATATTTGTTACTGAACGTGGTGTTTGTGAGTATATGCAAATGCTATATCCTAATAGAAGTTTTTATCAATTAGTACCAGATATTTTAACTTGTCCTAATATGAAAAAGACTACTTTAACTGGTGTATTAAATGCTTTAAAAGGCACTGGTGGTAAAATAATTGAACTCGATGAAGATGCACGTCTTAATGCTTTAAGTAGTATTGAGAAGATGTTGAATTACGGAGGATAGAAAGAAGGAAATACGATGAAGAAACAATATGATGTAGTAATTGCTGGAAGTGGATTAGCTGGTTTATATGGTGCTCTGAGCTTTGATTCAGATGTATCTATTTTACTTTTAGCAAAGAAATCATGTACACTATGTAACTCTTCTTTAGCTCAAGGTGGTATTGCTGCTGTTTTAGATCATCGTGATGATAACTTTGAACTACATATAAAAGATACTTTAATAGCTGGTAAGTATGAAAATAATATAGAAGCTGTTAAAATTTTAGTCAATGAAGGCCCTTCAGATGTATTAAGAATAAATTTATGGGGTGTTGATTTCGATATTAATGATAATTTCGAAATGAACAAAACCCTCGAGGGCGGTCATTGCCGTAATCGTATTGTACACCATAAAGATTTTACAGGAAAAGAATGTGTCGATAAATTATTAGAAGTAGTACGTAAAAAAGAAAATATAACTATTTTAGAAGATACTATGTTATATGATATTAAACAAGTTAATAATGGTTTTAATATAAGTTTATTAAAAGATAAGGTTGGTTCTGTTGTAGCTTGTCGTTATTTAATGTTAGCTACCGGTGGAATCGGTCGAATATATCCATATACTACTAATTCAGCGATTGCTACCGGTGATGGTATAGCCCTAGCTAATAAGCTAGGGGCTAACATTAAACATTTAAATTATATACAATTTCACCCTACTGCTTTTGCTGCTAAGGATGGACGTGAACGTTTCCTTATTAGTGAATCTGTTCGTGGTGAAGGAGCAATTCTAAAGAATTGTAATAAGGAAACGTTCACACATAAATATGATGAACGTGGAGATTTAGCACCTCGTGATGTAGTATGTGATGATATAGTTAAAGAAGCACAAGCTACTAATAGTAATGATTTCTATTTAGATATTACACATGAAGATCCTGAATTTTTAAAAGAACGTTTTCCATTAATATATAAACGTTGTTTAGAAGAGAATGTAGATATAACAAAAGATTTAATTCCTGTATTCCCTTGTCAACATTATTTAATGGGAGGTATAGATGTTAATTTGAATTCTAAAACTACAATAGACCATTTATATGCCTGTGGTGAATGTTCTCATACTTGTGTTCATGGTGCTAATCGTTTAGCTAGTAATTCATTATTGGAAGCATTAGTATTTTCAAGAAGAGCTGCTATGGATATAACAAAAGAATTAATAGAAACACCAAATGTTGAAGTAGAACTAAGTCAACAAAGTACAGATATTAGTGGAGCTACATTACCAACTGGAATTAGAACTAGAATTAGAGAAATTATGTCAAAAGTTCATTTTGTTAATAAACATCCTGAATTATATGCACAAGCATTAGTTGAGGTTGATAATATTTTAAAGGATATGAATACTACTAAATATGCTATAACACCTGATTATATAGAAGCTTATTCTTTAGCTAGTGTTGCTAGTATTGTATTAATGGAGGATATTGAAGATGATGCTAAATAAATTTTATATAGATGACTTTATTAAAGATGCTATTAAAGAAGATATAAATTATATTGATGTAGCTGCTGATTATTTAATAGCAGCTAATCATACTAGTGATGCTTATATGATTGCTAAAGAGGAAGGTATCTTAGCTGGTCTAGATATAGCTATACGTGTCTTTGAACTAATGGATCCTTCCTTCACCATCAAATCTCGTATGTCTGATGGAGACCATATTAAAGTTGGTGATATCATCATGAGATTTGCCGGTACTACCGTTTCTTTACTTAAAAGCGAACGTGTAGCACTTAATATTCTACAAAGTTTAAGTGGTACAGCTTCAGAAACAGCACGCTGTGTAGAACTAGTAAAAGGAACTAAAGCAAGTATTGTAGATACTAGAAAAACAATACCTGGTATGCGTCCTTTACAAAAGTATGCAGTATGTGTTGGAGGTGGAAAAAACCATCGTTATAACTTATCAAGTGCAGCTATGTTAAAAGATAATCATATAGATGCAGCAGGTAGTATTACTAAAGCTATAACTGAATTAAGAAAACACATGGGATTTCTTGTTTGCATAGAAGTAGAAACAAGAAATCTAGAAGAAGTTAAAGAAGCATTAGAAGCTAAAGCAGATTATATTATGTTAGATAACATGGATAATGAAATGATGAAAGAAGCAGTAAGAATTAATAATGGACAAGCAGTTTTAGAAGCTAGTGGTGGTATTACCTCAAAAACATTAAGAGGAATAGCTGAAACAGGTGTAGATATTATAAGTATTGGTGCTCTTACTCATTCAGTAAAAGCATTTGATATATCAATGAAATTCAATAAATAGTAATATATTTTCACTAAAACCTTTCTAATAATTACTATAAATATATATTCACTTAATCTAATATAGAGGATCAATATCTGTTTTTATAGATGCTG
>JAVXTN010000150.1:0-2726 GCA_036642635.1 Erysipelotrichaceae bacterium | reverse complement strand
AAAAAGATTAAATATTAAAATTATTAAAAGGAAAGGTAATTATAATAAACAAACTCAATAAGAGTTTGTTTATTATGTAGTTTAGTTTATAACATAATGGTTGTATTACTTGTTAGTTGCTACTACCATTATGATTTGCTACACTACTAGCATTGTGTATTTTTATAATGCAAACATATTAGAAGGAGAACAATATGAATAGGTATAAAGGATTAAAGAAGTATTTAATTGCATTTATGCTAATGTTAACATTGCTGCTTAGTAATGTTAACGTTATGGCTGATAATGTAGATGATGCATATTATTATGATGAAATATTTGTTGAATATCAGGTTAAGGATGATAATACATTTATTGTTACTGAAACAATGGATACAGTATTTAAATTTGATAAACATGGTATAACTAGAACTATTCCTCATAATTTTAAACTAGAACGAGCTGATGGTAGTTCAAATGATGTATATGGAACTATTGAAAATGTTAAATGTTCTGATGAATATGAAGTTAGCATTAATGGTCGTGATACTGTTGTTAGGATTGGAGATCCTGATAAAACAGTTATTGGTAAGAAAAAGTATGTACTAAAGTATGAAGTTAGTGTAGGTAAAGATAAATTAGCAAATATTGATGAATTTTATCGTAACATCATAGGTACTGATTATAATACACATACTAATAAACTAAGTTTTAAAATTACTATGCCAAAGAAATTTGATAGTTCTAAAATTGGATTCTCTCATGGTTATAAAAATTCAACTGGATTTGATGAACAAAATTTAAAATATGAAGTTAATGGTAATGTAATTACTGGTAGTTATACTAAATTACAACCTTATCAAGGTTTAACAATTAGAGTAGAATTAGATGAAGGCTACTTTGCTAATGCTAAAGATATTGGTTCACTTCCTATAGTTTATTATATATTATCAATAACATTAGGAATAGTAGGTTTAATACTAGTTTTAAAATTTTGTAGAAACCCTAAACCAATTGCTCCAATTGAATTTGAAGCACCTGAAGGTTATACATGTTTAGATGTAGCAATAGTGGCTAAATTAAAATTAATTAGTAAAGATTTCTTTACGTTTATTATTCATTTAGCTAATCTAGGTTATATAGAAATTGAAGAAATAGAAAGTAAAGGTAGGAAAAAGAATTTCCAATTAACTAAACTTAAGGCTTATGAAGGTGATAGTGAAATTGAACGTAGATTCTTAAGTGCTTTATTTTTAAATGGTGATGTATCTACATTAAAAGAAATTGGTGAGAAGTGTGGTAAACAACTTAACAATGTACGAACTTCTTTTATTTCTGGAAATAAGAAAGTTATATTGGATCCAATTAATTTAAAAATTAAATTAGCATTGGTTGCTATAGTACTATTAGAAATATTAGTTTTATTCTTAGCAAATACTTTTGTGTTTAAAGCGGTAATGACTATTGGTTTATTTATTGTTGCTTCATTATTTTTCAATCTTCTTCTTTTACTTATTGTTGATGATTCTATGAGTATTTCTGGATATATATTACCGAATGTATTCATGGTATTTGGTGCATATATGCTATTTATAGAACTTAATTCTGTTGCCCCATATATGACAGTTTATTATATGATGGTTTTAGTTATATCAATAATACTTGTTATGTTAATAACTAAATGTAAAAAGAGAGAAGATCATTTTAATGAAGTGTATGGTCATATATTAGGTTTTAAAGAATTCCTTAAAACTGCTGAAAAGGATCGTTTAGAAACTTTAGTTAATGATAATCCTAATTATTTTTATGATATGTTACCTTTTGCTTATGTCTTAGGAGTAAGTGATGAGTGGATTGATAACTTTGCTGATATTGAAATTATTAATCCTAGTTACTATCATGGAGATAGTTTCTATCATAGCTTTAATGATTTTAGTAGAAGTGCTAGTTCTAATATGCGTTCTTCATCTTCTGGTTCTGGATCTTCTGGTGGAAGTAGTTCCGGCGGAGGAGGAGGAGGTGGAGGAAGTAGCTCATGGTAGTTACTTTCACCACTTTAGATTATTTTACTTTAAATATTATATAAATAAGTTATAATGTTTGGGTAAACTAATTATTAGAAAAGATTTTGATTAAGATTAGGTATAGGAGAATTATATGAAAAATTTAAAGAAGATTAATTATGGGTTATACATAGTTTATGCACTTACTTTGATATATGCATACTATGAGAACTTTATTACTAATGATATGAATGGAGTAGGTATGTGCTTAGTATCTACATTGCTTCCATTATTAGTTCCAGTAGCCTTTAAATTATTTAAATGGAAGCATGTAGATGAAATAGATACTATAGCTATTATATTTATATACTTTGCTAGTTTAATTGGTAGTTGTTTAGGTGGTTATTCAATAGCTGGTTTTGATAAAGTATTACACTTTAGTTCAGGCTTATTTGCTACTTTAATAGCTATAATACTATATATATTTATTAAGAAAGAAACTCATATAGAAGATAAACAAGAAAGAACTATCTTTTATATATTTATAAATGCAGTTAATTTATCTATAGCTATATTTTGGGAATTCTATGAATTCGCAATGTTAGTATTCTTTAATAATGATTGTATTAATCATTATAGTACTGGAGTATATGATAGTATAACTGATATATTATGTGCCTTCATTGGAGGTCTAATCGTATTCTTCATAGTATATAAGTATTATAAAACTAATAAAAAGACTTT
>JAVXTN010000149.1:0-2782 GCA_036642635.1 Erysipelotrichaceae bacterium | reverse complement strand
AGTGGTTATACAGACACTAATAAGCTAGTAAACTTTACAGGTAATAACCTAAAAAGAGGCGATATTGTAAAGGTTTATATTGATGTTGTAAAGACATGGTCTTTAAATGGGAAACAAATTTAAAAAAACTGTGGTATAATAGAAGTAATTGTTGTATCATTAAACAAAGAAATCATTATTTAAAGATAATTGATATAGGAGGATTTTATGGATTCAGTACGCGTTTTTGCATTAGGTGGATTAGATGAAAATGGAAAGAATATGTTTGTAGTTGAAGTTAACCAAAATATATTTGTAATAGAAGCAGGGTTAAAATACCCAGAATCAGACCAATTAGGAGTAGAATTTATTATTCCAGATTTTACATACCTAATTGAAAATAAAGATAGAGTAAAAGGTATTTTTATAACACATGGACATGATGATGTTATAGGAGCATTACCATACCTATTAAAAGTAGTTAAAGCACCAGTATATACAGGAGCTTTAACAGCTAACCTTATTTATGATTTAATGAAAAAAGAAGGAATAAGAGATGTTAAAATACATAAAGTAAAGAAAACACAAAATATAGAAGGTATAACAGTAAGAACATTTGCAATGACACATGCATTCCCAGATACATTTGGAGTAGCTATAGGTACAGACCAAGGATATGTAGTATATACAGGAGAATTCATAATTGATTATGATATAAGAGATGAAGAATATGTATGTGATATAAATGAATTAAGTGAAATAGGTAAAAAAGGTGTACTATGCTTGATGAATGAATCAGTATTTGCAGATAGAGCAGGACATACAGCACCACAACACCGTATAGCAAGTAAAATAGAACCATATTTTGAAAATAATAGTGAAAGAATTATTATATCTGCATATGCACAAAGCTTATTCAGAATAATTGAAATAATTGATCTAGCAAAGAAATATAAGAAAAAAATATACTTTCATGATAAAGGAATTAAACTATTATTAAATCATTTAGAAACAATGCACTACTATAGTGTACCTAAAGAAATGGAAATACTAGAAAGAAATTTTGATAATGAACAAAAAGATGTAGTAGTACTAGTAACAGGAAGTGGAAAGAATCTATTTAGAACAATGCAAAATATAGCAATGCATGAAGATCCATTAGTAAACTTTAAACCAACAGATACTATTATTGTAGCATCACCAGTAGTTAGTGGAACAGAATTAGAAGCAACTAATATGGAAAATGAAATTTATAAAGAAGGTGGAACAATCTTCTCATTAAAATCTAAAACAGTATTATCAATGCACCCATCTAGTGAAGATCTTAAAATGATGATATATCTATTTAAACCTAAATTTTATGTACCATTAAAAGGAGAATATAGACATCTAATAAAGAATGCTGAATTAGCAACTAATATGGGATTTACACCAGATAGAATCCTAATACTAGATAATGGACAAGTAGCAACATTTGAAGATAAAATTTTAAAATCAGTTAAAACAGATTATGATTTAAATGATACATTAATTGATGGAAAAGAAAACTGGGATGTAACTGGAGTAGTATTAAAAGACCGTGAAGTACTATCAACTGATGGAGTAATGATAGTTGGAGTATCAGTTAACTTTAAAACTAAAGAAGTAGTTGGAGGACCAGACGTACAAACAAGAGGACTAATCTATCTAAAAGATGCAGACTATATCGTAAAAGAAGTAGGAAACATTATTGAAAAATGTATAAAAGATGCAGTAGAAAAGAAACACTATGATAATCTAAACGTTAGAATGGAAGCAAAAGATAAAATAGTTAAATATTTATTAAAAGAAACTGGAAAAAGACCAATGGTACTACCAGTAATTATTGAAATACAATTAGGTGAATAAGAAGAAAGGGGAAAGTCATGGCTAAAAGTAAACAAAAAAAGAATTCAAAACAAGATCAAAGTATTGACGCTGAAATCTTAATTTACGTTTATGCAATTGTTATTATATCGCTATCAATTATAGGTATACTACAGGTTGGCTTTGTCGGATCCTTTTTAAGTAATTTAATTAAGTTTATATTTGGAGAAGTTTATGGAGTGATATATGCACTAGCAATAGGCTTTGGAATAATGCTATTTACTAAAAAGAGTATAAGAGATATACCATATAAGTATATATTAGGATGTAGTGTATTACTATTTGCCTGGATATTAGCTAGTTCATTACCAAAGGATCATACAATCAGTGGATTTAAAGTATTAAATGAATTCACTAAGAATGCTACAAGTATATTCAATGGGACATTAAGTGCTCATGGTGGAATTGTTGGTGCACTATTATATAGTGGATCATCATTTCTGTTTGCATATAATGGAACATTAGTAATAATTGTAGGACTAGTAGTTTTTGGAATTATAGTATTAGTAAATAAAAGTATTGTAGAATGGATAAAAAATAAAGCAAATAGTATGCATGAAGCAATATCAGAAAGAAATAATAAAAATAAAGAAAAAAGAGAAGCAAAGAAATTAGCAAAAGAAGAAGGACTAAAAGAAGTAGAAACATATGATGAAGAAGAATATGATCAACCAAGAGACATTGATTATGATGAATTAGGAGTAATAATAGAAGATGAAAGTAATAATGATCGTAAACTAGAAGTACCCTTCAGTAATGATGTAGTAAAAGAAGTAATAACTAGACCAAAAAAGAAGGGAAGTATAAATTTTATAGAAGCAGATGGAGAACTAAAAACTAGAAAAGAAGAAGATGATAGTAATCCAATAAATGGTGAACAAACAACAATAGATGATTT
>JAVXTN010000148.1:0-2800 GCA_036642635.1 Erysipelotrichaceae bacterium | reverse complement strand
GATGCTTTTGGGCTTTAGATAAAGCTTTAGCATATGCAAGACACTATTCAGCTATTAACTGGAATCAAAGCTATTCTGAATATGTAAATGATTTAGAAAAATGGTATAACAAGAATATAGGCGTTACTTTTGTTAGAAATAGACGTCAAATAGCAGCACTATTAGCTGAAGAAACAAAACTTATGGAAATAGTAAAGCTTATTGGTAGTGATGTTTTACCTGATGATCAAAAACTTGTGATAGAAATTGCTAAAGTTATTAGAGTAGGATTCCTACAACAAAATGCATTTCATCCAGAAGACACATATGTTCCATTAGAAAAACAATTGAAAATGATGGATGTAATTCTATATTTATATAAGAAATGTAAAGAATTAGTAGCTAAGAATGTAGCATTAACAAGTGTATTAAAGGCAGGAGTCTTTGATAAAGTAACTAAAATGAAATATGATGTAGCAAATAATAAATTAGAACAATTTGATAACTACTACACCATGATTGACGAAGCAATCGCTAATATTAAATAGAAAGGTGGAATTGCAATGAGTATTCAGTATGTAGGTCTGAGCGAAATTAATGGTCCACTAGTCTTTTTAGATGATGTGAGCGAAGTAAGTAATGAAGAAATGGTAGAAATATCGATGCAAGATGGTTCTGCACGTCTAGGACGTGTTGTCCAAATTGCTGGTAAAAGAGCTGTTATTCAAGTATTTGAAGGTACTAATGATATATCATTAAAGAATACTAAGATTAAATTATTAGGTAAACCAATGGAAATGCCACTATCTAAGGAGGTTCTAGGAAGAATCTTTAATGGTGCTGGAACTCCAATTGATGGAATGGGTGAAGTATTTGCTGAAAAAAGAGCCGATGTTAATGGGCAACCATTAAACCCAGTATCTAGAGTTTATCCACGTAATTATATTAATACAGGAATATCAAGTATTGATGCACTAACAACTTTAATTAGAGGTCAAAAGCTACCTATATTCTCAGGAAGTGGAATGCCACATAATGAGTTAGCAGCACAACTAGTAAAACAAGCTAAAATAGCTGATGATGAAGGAAAAGGCTTTGGAGTAGTATTTGCAGCAATGGGAGTTAAAAACGACGTTGCTGACTACTTTAAAAGATCCTTTAAAGAAGCTGGAGTTAATGAAAGAGTAGTAATGTTCATTAACTTAAGTAATGATCCAATTATAGAAAGAACATTGACACCAAGATGTGCATTAACAACAGCAGAGTACTTAGCATTTGAATGTGACATGCACATCTTGGTTATATTGAGTGATATGACATCTTATTGTGAAGCATTAAGAGAGTTCTCTAGTTCTAAAGGTGAAATTCCAGGACGTAAAGGATATCCAGGTTACTTATATTCTGATTTAGCATCATTATATGAAAGAGCAGGTATTGTAAAAGGAAGTAAAGGATCATTAACACAGATTCCAATTTTAACAATGCCTAATGATGATATTACACATCCAGTACCAGATCTAACTGGTTATATAACAGAAGGACAAATAGTATTAGACCGTAATCTAAATCAAATGGGAGTTTATCCACCAGTAGGAGTATTACCTTCATTATCTCGTTTAATGAAAGATGGAATTGGTGAAGGATATACAAGATCAGATCATTCAGCTGTAAGTAATCAACTATTTGCTTGCTATGCAGCTGTACAAGATGCTAGAAGTTTAGCTAGTGTTATTGGTGAAGATGAACTATCACCAATTGATAAACAATATATGGAGTTTGGTAAACTATTTGAAGAACATTTTATATCACAAGGCTTTGATACTAATCGTAGTATTGATGAAACTCTAGATTTAGGATGGGACTTATTATCAGTATTACCTAAAGAAGAACTAGATCGCGTTGATGATGCAATAGTTAATGAGCACTATGATCATATAAGAGCAACTAAACGCTTTAATATTAAACCTAAAGTATTTATAAAAGAATTAGAAAAAGAAATGGTTAAATAATTATGGCTAATAAGCAAGTGTTCCCAACTAAGGGTAATTTAATTGCAACAAAAAAATCATATGAATTAGCAGCAGTAGGCTATGATCTATTAGATCGTAAGCGTAATATACTAATTAGAGAGATGATGCAATTATTAGATAAGGTGAAAATTTTACGTGATGATATAACAAAAACTTATCAAGATGCTTATGATGCATTAAAAAGAGCTAATATAACTAATGGTAGTATAGCTGAGTTAGTTAAATCAGTTCCTATTGATAATGGTATAGAAGTTAGTTCTAAAAGTGTTATGGGAGTAGATATACCTAAAATTTCATATACACTAGGTAATAGAGAAATGTGTTATGGTTTATATAGTACAGATTCTAATGTTGATTATGCTTATCAATGCTTTCAAAAAGTAAAAGAAATTACTATAATGCTAGCTGAAGTAGAAAATAGTGTATATAGATTAGCTAATGCTATTCAAAAGACACAGAAACGTGCTAATGCTTTGAAGAATATTGTTTTACCTGATTATGAAGCTACAGTTAAATTCATTGCTGAAGCCTTAGAAGAGAAAGAAAGAGAAGAGTTTTCAAGGCAAAAAGTTATTAAAAATAATAAGGATAAAGAAAAGGTTGCTAACTAAAAATGAGCAACCTTTTCTTTATAATAAAATTAGTAAAAAAAATAAAAAAAAGTGTTGCAATTAGGTTTGAAATTTGGTATTATTAATAGGCGCTGATAAGAAGCAACGCAAACACATGCGCGCCCTTAGCTCAACTGGATAGAGCGTTTGACTACGGATCAAAAGGTTGTGGATTCGATT
>JAVXTN010000147.1:0-2857 GCA_036642635.1 Erysipelotrichaceae bacterium | reverse complement strand
AAAAAGAATTAGATAGTATTAAAGAATTAGAATATGGTAATAATTGGCCTGTAGTTTATATATTAAAGAATGATAAAGAAGCTTATGTAGGAGAAAGTGTTAATGCTTATAAAAGAATGGGTCAGCATTTAAAGAATGAAGCACGTAAAGATTTAAAGACTATTAGTATTATAAGTGATTCTGAATTTAATAAATCTGCTATTTTAGATATGGAAGCATTATTAATTAAATATATGAGTGGAGAGAATAAATATATATTACAGAATTTACAGAATGGACAATTAGAACATAACTATTATAATAAAGAGCATTATAAAGATAAGTTTTCTAAAATATGGGATAAATTAAAAGAGAATGGTATTGCTGAAAAAGGTATACATGAAATAGAGAATTCAGAAATATTTAAATATTCTCCTTATAAAACTTTAACAGTAGAACAACATAATGTAGTTACTGATATATTAAGTGATATTAAATATCATGTTGATAGGAATGAAAAGGCTACTTTTATTGTTAGGGGTAGTGCTGGTACTGGTAAGACTATATTAGCTTTATATTCCCCATTTGGTGGCAAAGTATGCCCGCCATATTAGCTTTATATTTATTAAAACTTATTAGTGATGTAATGAGTGATGATTATTGTGAATTAGATAAAGAAGATTCTGATGGAGAATTTAGTGGGATTCAATCTTTAAAGAATACTAATGAATTAAGAGCTGCTATAGTAGTTCCTGTTACTTCTTTAAGAGGTACTTTAAAGAAGGTAGTTAAAGGGATTAAAGGTTTAGCTTCAAGTAATGTAATAGGGCCTAGTGAATCTACTAAGGGTGAGTTTAATGTTTTAATAGTAGATGAAGCTCATAGATTAAGAAGAGATAAGAATGTAATGCCAGGTGTTAGTAATAACTTTAAAACTAAGAATGAATTATTTGGATTAGATGATGCTAATGAATTAGATTGGATTAGAAAGTTTAGTGATTATCAAATATTATTTTATGATATTAATCAATCTATAAGATCTTCTGATATTCCTTCTGAAGAATATAAGAATTTAAGTAATAATGGTATTACTCATTACTATAATTTATCTTCTCAAATGCGTTGTTTGGGTGGTAATGATTATATAAATTATATAAAAGATTTACTTAATGATAAGAAGCCTAAATATATTTCTGACTTTGGTAGTTATGAATTTTATTTATATGAAGATATAGAAGTAATGGTTAATAAGATTAAAGCTTTAAATAATGAATATAGTCTTTGTAGAATAGTTGCTGGTTATGGGTGGGAGTGGTCTACTAAGAATTATAGTAGTTATGATGAGATAGTAAAGGATAATAAGAGTGATATACATATTAAAGGTACTAATTTAATATGGAATACTACTGCTAATGATTGGGTTAATTCTATTAATGCTATAAATGAGGTTGGTTGTATTCATACTGTTCAGGGTTATGATATTAATTATTGTGGAGTTATATTTGGTCCTGAAATATCTTATGATGATGTTAATGATCGTATAATAGTATATAAAGATAATTATAAAGATAAGGTTGGTAAGAAGTGTTTAAGTAAAGATAGTGATCTTAAAACTTATATTACTAATATATATGAAGTTCTTTTAACTAGAGGTATTCATGGTACTTATATTTATGTTTGTGATGATAAGCTTAGAGAGTATCTTAAAGATTATATTAGAGTAGTTAGATAAATTAAACAAAGATTTAATAGTAGAAATAATGTATATTCAAAATTACATAGAGGGAGTTAATTATGCCTAATAATGGTGTTACAAATTTGAGAGAACTAGTTTCAAAAGATATCTGGAATGTTATAAAAAATAATTATGAAAACAAAAGCTATACTGCAGCTATTATGAATTTGATGCTATACATTAATGAAATAATACAGGATAAATCAAACTTAGAAAATATAGATAACACGGCTCTTATAGAAAAAGCTTTTTTCGGAAATAATCCAAAACTTCAAATTAATAAGCTACAAACTCAAACTGAAAAAAACATTCAACTTGGCATTGGGCATTTATTTAAGGGAGCTTGTTTTGTTATAAGAAATCCTCGTGCACACGAGCGATATGATGATGAAAAATTAACAGCTGATCGAATTATCCTTTTTTATGATTACTTACTTTCTTTTGTAATAAATTCATCTGAACCTAGACTTGTAAACGACTGGATTAAATTTATTCTAGATAATAACTTTGTTACATCTGAACAATATGCGGAAGAAACTTTTAACTTAATACCTCAAAAAAAGAGATACGATATTTTAGTAAGTATTTTTAGAGAAAATGAATGCACTTCAAATAATAAACTTTACTACATAGTCGAGAAATTAATAAATTCATTAACGAAAGAAGAGTATAAAACATTTATGGATGGTCTAAACCAAGAACTAACCTACTGTAAAAATGATAGTAAACTATCTATGTTTTTTAACCTTTTTCCCATCACTCATTGGAATGACCTGTGTCAGCTTTCTAAATTAAGAATTGAGAATATTGTAATGCAATCAATTAACAATGCTTGCATTGAATATGACGACTTTGGAGGATATGATAGTAACTATAGCGTTTCTTTAGAGGGTATGTTAGCAGTTAATGCACTTGATCATATTCCAACATTTGAAACTTTCGAAGACATAAAAAAAGCTATTAATAGAAATTATAAGAAAGATAAAGAATTGCGCATTCAATATTTTGAGAAATATTTCAATAAATATTTGGAGATAGATAGTAGTAACAATTTTAACAATAATGAATCTAGCAGCATTCCATTCTAACAAAGTTAATAATAGTTTTTATTTGTAGGGCAGGTTAATTGAAGTCTGCTTGCAT
>JAVXTN010000146.1:0-2876 GCA_036642635.1 Erysipelotrichaceae bacterium | reverse complement strand
CTTTAGCTATTAATGATATTGATAAACTTTTAGCTTTATTAAATCCTCCAATTAATAGTACATTCTTTTTCATTAGTTTATCTCCTTTACTTCTAATAATTTATTTATTTCTTTAACAGATAATAGTGCTGGACATATTGTTTCAATATTAAATTCTTTATATATACATACTCTTTCTGGATCATATAATCTAGCTATAACATGTTCTATCTTAAATAGTTCTTTTGCCATTTGAGCTACCATAATATTTGTACTATCATTATTAGTTACACTTAATACTACACTAGCTTTATCTAATTCTGCTTCTTTTAATATATTAATATCTGTTGCATCCCCTACTAATGTTAGTCCTCCATAAGATGGTGATAGTTTTCTAAATGATTCTTCTTTAGAGTCTATTACTAATACATTGATTTCTTTATCTGATAGAGTATTAGCTAAATTAGCTCCTAATCTACCACATCCTATTATTACTGTATATTCTTTATATAGTGCTTTATCATTAAATAAGTTCATCTTTATTTCTCCTTACTAGGTGTCCTATTCCTTTTTCATCATATATTAATTTATATTTAATTGTTTCTACTTTATTTGGACAGTCTTCTATATCATATTTTAGTGTTTCATTCTTTTTAGATTCTGTTAATATATTAATATTAAATCTTGCTGGTAAATAGCTTGAATCTAATGCTATTGCTGCTCTAAAGTGTTTCATAGCATTAATTATATCTCCTTGTATTTCTAGTAGTATTCCCATATAGTTATGTGCTGTTGGATCATGTGGATTTTCTTCCATTCCTTTAGCTATTAGTTTTTCACATTCAGTATAGTTATATTGTTTTATTAGTTGTTTAACTTCTGTTTGTAATTGTATTAACTTATTAGCATTAGAAATTGTAGTTTTATTTTTCATAATACTTTCCTCTTCTTTCTTTACATTTATATTTTATCAA
The DNA here is from genome assembly GCA_036642635.1 of Erysipelotrichaceae bacterium. Classification (GTDB taxonomy): domain Bacteria; phylum Bacillota_I; class Bacilli_A; order Erysipelotrichales; family Erysipelotrichaceae; genus JAVWHP01. The sequence goes on along the minus strand of JAVXTN010000146.1, from coordinate 1,923 downwards.
GTATGTTGTGAGTATGTTGTGAGATGCTAATGATATGTGTGAGAATTCTGTGAGTATTATATATAAAATAATATAGTATTTAAATTAAAAAACCTCGAAATATGCTTATTTAAAAGCTTATTTCGAGGTTTTTAATAATTATTTATACAAAATGTAAATATTACTTTAATCTTATTTTGGAATAGTTATAAGGTTTTATGCTATTCATCAACTAGGCGATAGCCTACTCCTATTTCAGTCATTATATATCTTGGTTTAGCAGGATTATCTTCTATCTTTCTTCTTAATCCTGCCATTAGTGTTCTTAATGCTTGAGTATCACTACTATAGCCTACTCCATATACTTCTTTAATTATATATTTAGTAGTTAGTACCTTCCCCATATTCTTAAATAATACATTAAGTAATGTATACTCTAATGGTGTTACATGTATTTCATTAGAATTAAGATATACTAAATGTTTATCATAATCTATTTTTAGATTACCTACTTGGTTAGTAGTTTGTATTTTAGTAATAGATTCTTTATATAGATGTCTTAGAGATACTCTTATTCTTGCTAAAAGTTCAGTAGCTGAAAATGGTTTAGTAAGATAATCGTCAGCTCCTAAATCTAATGCGTTAGCTTTTTCTTTATCTTGATCACGTGCTGATACTACTATAATTGGTAGTTCTGACCATTCTCTTACTTTAGATATTACTTCCATACCATCAATATCAGGTAAACCTAGGTCTAATAGCATAATATCTATTTGTTCATTAGCTAGGATAACAATAGCACTATGACCATCATTAGCTTTAATACAATTAAAGCCTTCAGCTTCTAATAAATAACAAATAAAGTTTTGTATCTGAATATCATCTTCAACTACTAGTATCTTTTCTTTATAATTACTCATATTAGTTTAATGGAAGTTTAAATGTGAATTCACTTCCATTACCATCCTCTCTGTTTTTAGCTTCAATTGTACCTCCATGGGCTTTAATAATAGCATCACATATAGCTAAGCCTAAACCAATACCATGAATTGCATCTGAATGCTTAGTGTGTGTCGTATAAAACATTTGAAATATATTAGGTAAATCACTAATACTTATTCCTTCTCCATTATCTATAACACTAAAACTAGCATTAATATCATCTTTACTAACTCTTATAAGAATTAGATTACCAGGTGATGTATGCTTAATAGCATTATCTACTAAATTAGTTAGTACTTGAGTAATTAAACGAGCATCCATAGGAACTATTAATAATTCACTAGGTATATCAACATTTATTTCATATTCAGGATTACGTTTAGCAAAGCTAACTACAATACCACCTACTACTTCTTCTACAGCTTCTTTTTCTTTGCCACTAATAACCCTCACTCTCTTTTAACCTCTAACTACGATTAAGAGTAGTTTTACCAATTACGCTTCAACATTTTCATCGGCTTTAGCTATATCATCCATCTCTTGTTTTATATTTTTAGTCCCCTTTTTAAATTCTCTAATTGCCTCTCCCATTGATTGAGCAAGTTTTGGTAATTTAGTAGGTCCTACTACTAAAAGTAATATCATAAAAATAACTAATAATTCTGTAAATCCTATTCTTCCAAACATATATATTCTCCTCTAATTCTTTATTCTTGTTTTATTTGTGTAAACTATAGGGCTCTTTGAACACTTAAAGATGTTATTATAGGTGCATTTACTGCAACAGCCTTCAATATCATATCTAAAGATATTCTTCCTGTAGATGCAATAACTGCATCAGTTAATTCATATCCATTCATACGCATTACTCCAATAGCTTTATCTACAGCATTATGTCTTCCTATATCTTCTCTAAGACAGAACCCTTTATCCTTAGTTTTGATGGCACACCCATGCACCCCTCCGCTTTGCTTATATAGCTCTGCTTCTTCAACTAACCTA
>JAVXTN010000145.1:0-2884 GCA_036642635.1 Erysipelotrichaceae bacterium | reverse complement strand
ATGCCTATTTAGGATCATACTTAGTAGCAAGTCTAGAACATATCAATGAGTTATATGAAGAAGAAGAATATCAACATGCACGATATCTATTTATAGAAGTAATAAATGCATTAAGTAAAAACTTTAATAATGCAATGCTATTTATGGAATTAGAAGCATTTAGTGGAAAAACAAAAAGAAATGATAAACAAGTATTCCATTATTTTCTAGACATGTTAATATTATTAAGTGAAGATTCATTAAGACAATCAAGTGAATTAGATGATCCATGGTGGAGCACTAGTTGTAAACTAATGTTAAATATATTTGATCTACCAGAACTATTAAAACTATGTTTAGATAGTAATGATAAACTATTAAGAAGCATTAATCTAAATTTATTAATGGAAAGTTTTTTTTACCAAATGAAGGAGGTAATGATAAATGAACGAAAATAAAAAAACAGAACCAATTGCTAAAAGTTATCGCTATGTAGCTTTTGTAAGTTTTAAAGAATCTAAAAAGGTATATACCTTTGGAAGTAATGATGATTCAATAAAACTAAATGATAAAGTAGTAGTAGAAACAATAAGAGGTTTAGAATTAGGAGATATAGTTAAAGAACAAGTAAGCTTTGCTGACTATAATAATGGAATGGAAATTAAACCAATAGTAAGAAGAGCAACTAACCTAGATTTAAAAAAAGCTGAAGAAAATATAGTATTAGCTAAAGAAGCATTAAGAACTTGTCAAAAATCAGTAGAAAAGTTAAACTTAGATATGAATTTAATAGAAGCTGAATATACTTTAGACAGAAGTAAAGTTATCTTTGTTTATGTAGCTGATGATAGAGTAGACTTTAGAGAATTATTAAAAGAATTAGCAAATATATTTAAATGTAGAATAGAATTAAGACAAATAGGACCAAGAAATAAAGCTAAAATGGTAGGAGGACTAGGAGCTTGTGGAATGGAAACATGCTGTACTAGATTCCTTAATGATTTCGATGTAGTATCTATTAATATGGCAAAGAACCAATTACTAGCATTGAACATACAAAAACTAAGTGGCCAGTGTGGTAAACTAATGTGTTGTTTAAAATATGAAGATAGTCAATATAAAGATTTAAGAGAAGGATTACCTAAAATAAATTCTCAAATCGAATATAAAGGAAAGAACTATAGAATAACAAGTATGAATGTTCTTATTAAACAAGCTAAAATAGAAAATAAGGAAGATGTACAGTTCCTAAGCTTTGAGGAATTATTTCCGGAACTAGACTTCAGTGACCGCTAATGAAAAGACAAAAAAGCTTTGAAAACAATGAAGTAACTTTATATTTAGTAGCTACACCAATAGGTAATCTAAATGAAATGACGCCAAGAGCAATAGAAATACTAAATACAGTAGATATTATAGCTGCTGAAGACACAAGAAACACTTTAAAATTATTAGGACATTTTGATATCCATACACATTGTATAGCACATCACATGCATAATGAATTAGAATCAGCTAATGGACTAATTAAACTATTAGATGAAGGAAAGAATGTAGCAGTAGTAAGTGATGCAGGATATCCTTTAATATCAGATCCAGGAGCTACTATAGCTAAACTAGTAATAGAAGCAGGATATAACGTAGTACCAATCTCAGGACCATCAGCCTTCTTAAACGCAATAGTAGCTTCTGGAATTAATGTACAACCATTTCTATTCCATGGATTTTTAGGAAATAACGATAAAGAAAGAAACGCAAACCTAATAAGATATAGAAGCTATAAAGAAACATTAATATTTTATGAAGCGCCCCATAGAATAATGAAAACACTAGCAGCTATGCTAGAAATACTAGGAGACCGTAACATTACACTAGCAAGAGAACTAACAAAGAAACATGAAGAATTCATAAGAGGAAATATAAGTGAAATACTATTAATTCAAGATGAACTTAAAGGTGAAATGGTCATAGTAGTAGAAGGAAACAAAGAAGAAACAATACAAATAAGTAATGAAGACATTATTAGCAGTGTAAATGACTATATAAAACAAGGATTACATACTAATGAAGCAATAAAGAAAGTAGCTAAAGAAAATGGAATAGCTAAAAATGAAGTATATAATACCTATCATAATTTATGTTAAAACAATAAACAAACTAGTAAGCAATAATATTGCTTACTTTTTATATTATAATTAATTCACATACCTATCACAACTAATCTATAATAATAGTGTATAATAAAAAAGAGGTGAAACTATGGCAAAAATACTAGTAGTAGATGATGAAAAGAATATAAGAGATATAATTAATAAATATGCAACATATGAAGGTTATGAAGTAGAAGAAGCAAGTGATGGAAGAGAAAGTGTACAGTTATGCTTAAATAATCATTATGATATAATAATAATGGACATAATGATGCAAGATATGGATGGCTATACAGCAGTAAAAGAAATAAGAACTAAATCTAATATACCAGTAATAATGTTATCAGCAAGAGGAGAAGAATATGATAAACTATATGGTTTTGATCTAGGAATAGATGATTATGTAGTAAAACCATTCTCTTGTAAAGAACTAATGATGAGAGTAAAAGCTATATTAAAAAGAGTAGAAGCTAAAACTAATACGGATATTGTAAAGATAGATGGACTAGAAATAGACTTCACAGCACATAAAGTACTAATAAACAAAGAAGAAATATCATTATCACCAAAAGAATATGAACTATTATTCTTCTTTGTTAAAAATGAAGGTATAGCACTAACTAGAGAAGTACTAATAAATCAAGTTTGGGGCTATGATTTTTATGGAGATGATCGTACTTTAGATACTCATATTAAATTATTAAGAAGAAGTTTAAAAGATTATTCAAGTTTAATTGTAACATTAAGAGGAGTTG
>JAVXTN010000144.1:0-2895 GCA_036642635.1 Erysipelotrichaceae bacterium | reverse complement strand
GTAGTAGAACTAACAAATAAGTTCCCACTTATTAGAAAATAACAGTATTGTAAGATAATGTAAATTCAGTTGTTATACCTAACTATTTGTGTTATGCTATTAATGTAAACAAACATAAATAGAAAGGAGAACAACAATGAAAAAAAGAACAAAGAAGATTTTCGTATTTTCTATCGCTGCAATAGCTTTAGTTACATTCTCTACTGTATATAGTAAAAGTAAGAAATAATATTTATTAAAGTACTTATTTGCTAAGAATACATACTATAGACGTTGTAGAAAGTAAAGAATAGCTAAAGAACTTATAGTTTAGAAAAGATGAAGTGATAAGGAAAAAGATGGAGAAATCCATCTTTTTTTTATAGTGGGTATATTATATATAGGAAAGGGGAAAAACTAGTGATATAAAGACTGTATAAATATAGGCTAATATTTTTGAATTATTAAAATTTCGGTGTTATAATGATACTGCTCAACTTGAAGCAAGAGGTGATTGTAAATGAAAGAAATTTTAATTATAATTACTACATTAAGGAGCAACCAATATGAACGGCTATAAACTAGCAACTAAACTAGTAACCATGTTATTGTTTGGTATCTTGATAGCTATCTATTTAGGAGACAAAATAGATAGCTATCTAAATACTACACCATGGGTAATGCTAGCAATGATTGTATATGTTATAGTAGGCTGCTTAATATTACTTGTAAAGGAAACTAACAAAAATGGAGAATAAAGAAATTCAAACATTTAGAGAGATTAGAAAAACCACACTTATTATTATTGTAGTAATGTTTGCTGTATCATTATTACTTAATAATTTTAAAGCTTATAGTGTTGGTATTCTGTTAGGTGGAGTTACATCTTTGTTATCATTTCAAATGATAATTAATATGGTCTATCGACTAGGCGATCAAGATAAAGCAAGAGGAACAGCAACATCTAATTATGTATTTAGAATTATGTTGTGTGTCTGTGTCTTTGCATTAGGAGCTAGTGAAGGAGCCTCAATTATAGCAATGCTAGCAGGGTTCTTAACTAATAAACTAGCTATTATGATTTATAGCTATAGACATTCATAGGAGGATGATGAATGAGTGACACATTTGATGGAATAGTACTTACCATAGGTAGTATTAAAATACCTATACAACAGTCTATTCTAGTCTGGTTAATCCTATGTGTTATATTTGCAATATTATTTATAGTAGTTGGGAAGAAATTCCAAAAGGCAGATCCTAGTGAAACACCTCATGGAGTATTATTACTCGCAGAAATTGTATATAACATGGCAATAAGCATTATTGGAGATAACTTAGGCCAAAGAACTAAGAAATTTTTACCATTCTTTGGTACACTTATATTGATGATGGGTGTATCCAATCTATGTGGATTATTAGGTGTACAACCACCAACATCAAATCTAAGTGTAACAGCAACATTTGGACTAATGATGTTCGTATTAATTCAGTATACAGCAATTAAAGAACAAAGTTTAAAAGGAAGACTAAAAGGACTACTAGAACCAGTAGCAGCCTTAGCACCACTAAATGTAATAGGAGAATTGGCATTACCATTATCCTTAGCATTTCGTTTATTTGGAAATATCCTAGGAGGAACTATTATAGTTTCATTAATATATTCTGTAATTAAAATGATTGCAGGTATGTTCTTACCACTAATTGGACTAGGGTATATAGTAACACCATTTGTGCATTGTTACTTTGATATATTCTCAGGACTAATGCAAACTTATATATTCTTTACATTATCATCTTATTTCTTAGGTGATGTAACAGTACAAGATTAAAAAACTAACAGGAGGAATTTAAAATGGAATTCAATGAGTTTTTCGTACAAGGTATGGCACTATTAGGTGCAGGTATTGCAATGATCGCAGGTTTAGGACCTGGAATCGGACAAGGAATCGCAGCAAGTAGAGGAGCTGAAGCAGTAGGAAGAAACCCTGAAGCAGCTGGAAAAATTAGATCAATTATGATCCTTGGAATCGCACTAGCAGAAACAACAGGTATATACGCATTCGTAATCGCATTAATATTAGTTTTCATGAAAGGCTAATAAAAAAAGGAGGTTTGTCGCAACATGAGTATAAATATAGACAATTATCTAAGACTTAATCTTGTTGACATGGCAATTATCTTCTTTTCAACATTGTTAATCGTATTTATAGCAAAAAAATTCTTTTGGAATTTTGTAACAAGCTTTTTAGAAAAAAGAAAAGCAATTATTAAAGCAGATCTAGATAATGCAAAACTACAAAAAGAAGAAGCAATAAAAACTAAAGAAGAATACGCACAACAACTATTAGGCATTAAAGAAGAAGCAAAACAAATTATTGAAGTAGCTAAAAATAATGCTAAAAACGAAGGAAAAGAAATTGTTGAAAATGCTAAGAATGAAGCAAATTTAACATTAGATAAAGCAATGAAAAGTATAGAATTAGAAAAGCTACAAGCTAAAAAAGAAATTAAAGATCAAATAAGTGATGTAGCCTTTACATTAACTGAAAAGCTATTAGATAAAGAAATAGACCAAACAACACAAAAGAAGTTTGTACAAGACTTTATACAAAGCGCAGGAAATGAATAATGGCAAATAACATAGCTAAAGCTTATGCAGATGCATTATATTTGATAGCACAAGAAGATAACAAAACTAAAGAATATAATGAAGAACTTAAAATGATATGTTCAGTTAATGAAAACAACTTAGAACTAATAGAAGTAATGAGTAGTCCTAAAATTAATAAAGATGAAAAGAAACAACTACTACTAAATATTTATAAAGATAAGATTGATATACATATATTAAATTTTATGAAACTATTAGTAGATAAGAATCATTATAAAGAATTGATTAAGATTGGTATGTTG
>JAVXTN010000143.1:0-2899 GCA_036642635.1 Erysipelotrichaceae bacterium | reverse complement strand
TACTAAAGACTAATGATAAAGATAGTTTATATTTAGATATAGATTAGAGCCTCCCTAATAAGGGAGGCTTTATTATATATAAATAAAAAGATAATATAAGAGCAAAAACTTATAATATATGTTAAAATAATTGAATAGAAATATTATGGAGGAATAAGAATGGATATATATGAAAAGAGTTTAGAATTACATAAATTACATAGAGGTAAGATATCTATAAATAGTAAGGTAGAAGTTAAAAACTTAAATGATTTAGCTCTAGCTTATAGTCCAGGTGTTGCTCAACCTTGTAAAGAGATAGTTAAAGATATTAATACTGTATATGATTATACTAATAGAGGTAATAGTGTAGCAGTTATAAGTGATGGAAGTGCTGTATTAGGTTTAGGTAATATAGGTGCTATACCAGCACTTCCAGTTATGGAAGGTAAGGCTGTTTTATTTAAAACTTTTGCTAATATAGATGCTACTCCTTTATGTATTGATGTTCATAGTACTGAAGAGATTATAGCTGTAGTTAAAGCATTAGCTCCTACTTTTGGTGGAATATTATTAGAAGATATAGCAGCACCTAAATGTGTGGAGATAGAAAGAAGATTAAAGAAAGAATTAGATATACCTGTGTTTCATGATGATCAACATGGAACTGCTATAATAGCTTTAGCAGCAATTATTAATGTAATGAGATTAACTAATAAGACTAAAGATAATATAAGAGTAGTAATGAGTGGAGCAGGAGCTGCTGGTAGTTCTATAATTAAGTTGATGGCAGATTATGGAATTAAACATATAGAAGCTTTTGATTATGATGGTCAAATTAGGCAAGTAGATCGTTTATCTTATGATTTCTTAAAGAAAGAATTATTAGAAGTAGTTAATTTAGAAGGAATTAAGTATGATAGTTTAGCTGATGCATTAGTAGGGGCAGATGTATTTTTAGGGGTATCTGCACCTAATATAGTAAGTAAAGAAATGGTAGCTAGTATGGCTGATAAGTGTGCAGTATTTGCTATGGCAAATCCTACTCCTGAAATAATGCCAGAAGATGCAATAGAAGCAGGAGCTTATATAGTAGGATCTGGAAGAAGTGATTATCCAAATCAAGTTAATAACGTATTAGCATTTCCTGGTTTATTTAGAGGAGTATTAGATGCTAAAGCAACATGTATAAATGAAGAAATGAAAATGGCAGCAGCTAATGCTTTAGCATATTTAATAAGTGATGATGAATTAACTAATGAATATATTATTCCAGGACCATTTGATAAAAGAGTAGTAACAAGTATTGCTCAAGCTGTAGCTAAATGTGCTATAGATAAAGGATTGGTACGTTAAAATGCGTGAATATGATGTTAAAGAACTAATACCAATCATTTCTAAGATGGTACAAGACATAAACTTTGCTTATCCTAAAGATGTATATAGTAAGTTAATGGATGCTAAAAATTTAGAAAAGAATGCAATAGCTAAACAAACATTAGAATTATTAGAGAAGAATGAAGCTATTGCTAAAGATACTAGAATACCAGTATGTCAAGATACTGGGATGGTCATAGTTTATATTAATGTTGGTCAAGATATACATTTAGTTAATGGAGATTTAAATAGTGCTATTAATGAAGGTGTTGCTAAAGGTTATAATGATGGTTATTTACGTAAGTCTGTAGTAAGTGATCCTTTATTTAATAGAGTTAATACTAAAGATAATACTCCTTGTATTATATATACTAATATAGTTCCTGGTGATAAAATAGAATTAACATTGAATGCAAAAGGTTTTGGTTCTGAAAATATGTCTGTTATAAAGATGTTACCTCCTAGTGCTTCTTTAGCTGGAGTAAAAGAAGTAGTATTAGAAGCAGTTAAGAATGCTGGTCCTAATGCTTGTCCTCCGATGGTAGTAGGTGTTGGTATTGGTGGTAGTTTTGATTATTGTGCAGTATTAGCTAAAAAAGCTATTAGTAGAAGTTTAGATATTAATAATAGTGATCCTTTATATGCTAAATTAGAAAATGAATTACTTTTAGCTATTAATGAACTTGATATTGGGCCTCAAGGACTTCATGGTAATACTACTGCTTTAAAGGTAAATATAGAACAGTTTCCTACTCATATAGCTAGTTTACCTGTTGGTGTTAATATTTCTTGTCATATAACTAGACATGCGAGGATAATCTTATGATAAATTTAAATGTACCTTTAGATAGGAATAAACTTAAGGAATTACGTGCAGGTGATAGTGTACTTATATCTGGTATAATTTATACTGCTAGAGATGCTGCTCATCAAAGAATCTTTGAAATGAGTGAGGCTGGACTAGCACTACCGTTTAATGTAGTTGATCAAATTATATATTATGTAGGTCCTTCACCAACTCCACCTAATCATATAATAGGTAGTGCCGGTCCAACGACCTCTAAAAGAATGGATAAGTATACTCCATTGCTCTATTCGCAAGGCTTAGCAGCTACTATAGGTAAGGGGTATAGGAGTGCTGAGGTAGTGGCTGCTATTGTTGCGAATAATGGAATATACTTAGTAGCTATTGGTGGGGCTGGAGCCCTTTTAGCTCAGTGTATAAAGAAGTGTGAAGTAATAGCTTTTGATGATTTAGGTACTGAAGCTATACATAAATTAGAAGTAAAAGATTTTCCTTGTGTTGTAGCTATAGATACGTTAGGTAATAATCTATATGAGTAATATAATATTTGAAGTATGTGCAGGTAGTTATGAAGATGTAGTTAATGCTAGTGATGGGGGAGCTTCTAGAATAGAATTAAATTCAGCTTTATATTTAGGAGGATTAACTCCTAGTTTAGCTGAATTTAATTTAAGTTATGCTTATACTAAGCTCCCCATCATAGTTATGATTAGACCTAGACCTGCTGGTTTCTATTAT